>NZ_JBQHUF010000016.1:0-80590 GCF_052065355.1 Flavonifractor sp. HCP28S3_F3 | reverse complement strand
CCCGTACCTTTCGGTACGGGCCGCTCCTGTTTTTTCTTTTTTGGTGTACAATATCATACAATAAACATCTCTGTTTCCCTCTTTTTAGAAAGGAGGGAGCGGAGATGCTTACCATTATTGAGATCGCAGCCCGGGAAGACGGAGGCCACGGTCTTCAGAGTCAAAGTCACCGGACGGAGTGTTGGCTGGAGGGCTGGGTGGCGGTGCCGCCCGAGCTGGAGGAGACGGTTTGGGGGTGCCGGGGCTACTGCCAGCTGGAGATCCAGGACGGGGTGCTTACCGGCGTGACACCGGGCGAGCCGCCTGCGATTTCGGAGCCGGAGCCAGGCACCGACGAGCTTTTGGATATCATGTTGGGGGTGAAGGATGATGAGTGACCGGTTACAGCGTGCTGAACAGTTCCGCCGGACTTTACAGCTGTTTGCCGCCTCTCTGGCGGAGGACCGTGCCCTGGAGGTGCCTACCATTTTCCCCGCCTATCAGGCGGGGAAAAATTATGCCGTGGGAGAATACCTGACCTATGGTACAAATCAGCTGGGAGACCCCCAGCTCTACAAGGTGGCCCAGGCCCACACCAGCGCGGCAGAGTGGCCCCCTGTCTCCACCCCGGCGCTTTACACGCCTCTGGGCCTGGACAACCAGGGCTATCCCATCTGGGCACAGCCCAGCGGCGCTCACGACGCCTACAACAAAGGGGATATCGTCAGCTGCAATGGAACGCTATACATCTCCCTCATTGACGGGAACGTCTGGGCGCCGGACGCATATCCTGAGGGATGGGAGGTGTATACCCATGCTGAACAGTCGTAATATCGACGATCTTCGCTCCGACGTGGCGGCCAACTGCCGGATCTGGCAGCAGCTTTGCAAGGCGGCTGGTCTGGCGGTGCTGGTAACCGGCACGGTGCGGGACGAGGAGTATCAGCTCTACTGCTACAACAACGGCACCAGCAAATCCAAGGTGCCCAGCTTTCACGGCGTAAAAGCCGGGCTGGCCTTTGACTTCTGCAAGAATGTGAAGGGCCATGAATTTGACGACCTGGAATTTTTCCAGAAAGCTGCCGCCATTGCCAAGCAGATGGGTTTCGAGTGGGGTGGAGACTGGAAGTCCTTCCCCGACCGGCCTCACATCCAATGGAGCGATGGCGGCAAGTATACCAGCGCCATGATTCGGGCGGGGAAATATCCGCCCGCCATGCCGCTGTATCGGGCGGCGGAGTCTGAACCGCCCAAGCAGGAAGAGAGCCACGAGGAGGAGGACGACATGGTCATTTATCACCAGATCAAGGATATGCCGGACTGGGCTCAGGCCAGCGTGGAAAAAGCGGTAGCCAGAGGCGTTGTCAATCAGTCCGCCGACGGACAGGTCAACATCTACGAACCCAACCTGCAGACCATCGTGCTGCTGGACCGGCTGGGCCTGTTTGACAAGGAGGTGTGAGCCGGTGTTGGATCGGCTTGCGAAACTGATTGATGTCAAGAGCATCGTGACCATTATTCTCACGGGAGTCTTTTCCCTTCTGGCAGTCACGGGGCGGGTGCAGGCAGACCAGTTTCTGACGGTATTCACCGTTATCATCGCCTTCTATTTCGGCACCCAGGCTCAAAAAATCGCGGACAACAAGGGGGAGTAGCCCATGGGAGAGCGGGAATGTTCCGTATCCGGCGGGGCCTGCTCCACAGCGGCGCGTGTTGAGGCGCTGGAGCGGCAGATGCAGACTGAAAAGTCGGAACGCTCCCGCGCCCATGAAAAGATCTATGACCGGCTGGGAGAGCTGGAGAGAGGGATGACGGCGGTCACCACACAGTACAGCCAGATCATCTCCCAGCTGGCATCCATGTCCGCTGATCTGAACACGCTGAAGGACAGGCCTTCCCGCCGATGGGAATCGGTGGTCGCCGCCCTCATCACCGGTGTGGTGGGGTATCTGCTGGCCCGGCTGGGCCTAAACTGAATCAGGAACACCCAAGGGGGCCTGCCGCTTTTGCGGCAGGCCCCCTTTTTTATTTCCGGGCCGCAATGCAGGCAGCTACGGTATTGAGGACCTCCTGATGGGTCTGGTCAAAGATGTGGGTATACACGCGTCCGGTAATGGCGCAGTCCTTATGCCCCAGGGTCTTGCCGATATCCAGCAGGGGCACCCTGGCACTGTTGGCAACGCTGGCAAAGGTATGCCGCAGGCCGTGGATCGTAATGGGAGGCAGGCCGTGCTCCTGGATAAAGCTGTGAAAAGCAGCGGTGACCCGGTTGGGATCGCTGGGCCCGCCGTCGGGCCGGACGACCACATAGCCACTGTCGGTCCAGTGCGGGTCCGCTTTTTTGCGGGTCGCCTGCCGCTGAGCCTCCCGGCGGAGGAGGTCCTCCAGGTCATCTAGTCCGGCAATGCCCAGCTTGCGGATGGAGTGGCTGGTCTTGGGCTGCTTGACCACCACGGAACCGCCGGCAGTGGTACGGACGCTGCAGATGTGGATCAGGTGCCGCTCCAGGTCCACGTTCTCCCAGCGCAGGCCGCAGATCTCGCTGCGGCGCAGGCCCAGGTAGCCCGCCAGCTTGACCACCAGTTCCAGCGGGTGACCCTCTACCTGGGTAAACAGAACGCCCAGCTGCTCCGGGGTGTAGAAGAACTGCTTCGGGCAGGCCAGCCGGGGGGGCTCCACCCGGTCTACCGGATTTTCCGGCAGGATACCCTGCCGAAAGGCGGCTTTCAGCGCGGTGTGAAGCAGGATGTGATGCTTGTGGACGGTATTGGTGCCCAGCTCCTTGTCCCGCAGCATGTCCCCATAATAGCGCTGGATATGGCGAGGCTCCAGGTCCTGGAGGGGAATCCGCCCCAGGGCGGGAATGATGTGGTTCCAGGCGATATTTCGGTAGCAGTAATAAGTGGTGTCTTCCCGGTTGGGGCGTATCACTTCCTCCAGCCAGTAGTCCAGCCATTCTTTCAGAGTCATCCGGGCGGGAGGACGCAGGCGACGCTGAAGCCGCCGCAGTTCAAACTCACACAGCGCCTTTCTGGCCTCCATCAGGTCAGAGAAGGTCTTGGTACCCCGAACCCGCTGTCCGGTACCGTCACGTCCGTAATCAAAATATACATAATAGCGACCCTTGCTTTCATCAAAGGCCAGATTTCTTTCGATTCGCTTTCTCGCCATGTTGTCCTACCTTCCTTTCCGAAAGAGGGATAAAAGCAGCACCATTCTGCCAGCTCTTTTTTCCCCCGTCAAGTGTATAAATCGTTCCTTAAATATTCTTTAGGCCCCTTTCGGCGACCTTTTGGGCTACCTGTTTGTCCCTCATCCATTGGGATTCTTGGATTTATCATTTTTTTACATAAGAGGTCTCCTCTCCTAAATGAGCAAAATATTAGAAGGAGGAATTCCGAATGAGAAACCTCAAGCGGGCGCTGAGCCTGGCTCTGGCTGCCATGATGCTGATCGGCATGATGGTTGTCGGCGCTAGCGCAGCTTCCAAGGATTTCACCGATAAGGATGAGATCAAGAACACTGAGGCTGTCAACACCATGGTGGCTCTGAACGTCATCAGCGGTAAGGAAGACGGCAGCTACTTCGACCCCACCGGCACCCTGACCCGCGCCGAGATGGCTAAGATCATTTCTTATGTCATGAACGGCGGCGTGGAGCCCAACCTGGGCACCAAGGTGATCCCCACCTACAGTGATATCGACAATCACTGGGCTGAGGCTTACATTGAGTACTGCACCAGCATGGGCATCATCGTGGGCGACGGCACCGGCAAGTTCAACCCCGAGGGCACTCTGACCGCTTCTCAGTGCGCCAAGATGTTCCTGACCGCTATGGGCTACAAGGCTGAGGTGTTCGGCTTCACCGGCAACAGCTGGGAGACCAACACCAACCGCTACGCCAACGAGGCTGGCCTGTATGAGGGTCTGGGCGGCCTGTCCGTTTCTGCTCCCATCTCCCGTGACGACGCTTGCCAGATGGCTTACAACGCCATTCAGTCTCCTCTGATGGTCCGCGGCTGGTCCCAGAACCAGCAGACCGGTCAGGTCACTGAGACCTATAACCTGGCTGTCAACGAGCAGGGCGAGGCCATTCGTTCTCTGCTGAGCGAGCGCTTCGGCGGCAAGATCTTCGTCGGCACCTTCGTGGGCAACACCAGCACCAAGGAGTATGCTAAGGACGGTTACGTCAAGATCGACGGCAACCTGACCACCGACGATCCCGATGATGCTGTGAAGCAGGCTTGGCTGCCTTATGACCTGGACATCGCTGGCATCGGCGAGGAGTACAAGGTCATCTACAAGGAAGGCAACGGCGGCAAGGACGGCCAGCCCGATGACAAGGACACCATCTACGGCGTGTTCAACACCGGCGCTACCGACGTTATCACTGCCACTCAGGCCGACGTGAAGGATCAGAAGAGCGATAAGGCTCAGATCAACATCGGCGGCGACAAGTACGACACCGAGGACTCCGTGACCGTGGTCACCAACTATGTTGGTGAGGGCGTTGCTAAGAACGCCAAGAACGGCAGCGAGACCGGCGGCACCGACGGCAAGGGTGTCAACAGCGACCTGACTACCGCCCTGAAGGCTGCCAACGGCAACACCATCAAGGCTGTTACCAACCCCGAGACTGGCAAGATCAGCATTGTCTACATCACCACCAGCAAGATCGCCGCTGTGACCGCTGTCAACAGCGAGAAGGTCTCCATGAACAACGGCGTGGGCACCCTGGTCATCGCCGACAACGAGATCTATGACGGCATCGCCAAGGGCGACGTGGTCGTAGTCACCACTCTGTACAACACCGACAACACCGCCGACAACGCTCTGACCATCGTGGAGAAGGCCG
This sequence comes from Flavonifractor sp. HCP28S3_F3, assembly GCF_052065355.1. NCBI lineage: Bacteria > Bacillati > Bacillota > Clostridia > Eubacteriales > Oscillospiraceae > Flavonifractor > Flavonifractor sp. HCP28S3_F3. Next base: position 75,757 of record NZ_JBQHUF010000016.1, on the reverse strand, counting down.
AGGTCGTTTCCGGCACTGTCAACGGCTACAAGACCGTGACTACTCCTTCTACCGCTTATGAGAACGTCACTGTGGATGGCACCGTGTACAACATCTACAACAAGGACGTTCTGCTGAACGCTATCCCCGGCGAGACCGTTACCACCACCTTTGACGATGAGGACATCGGCGAGACCTTTGATCTGTACCTGGTCAACGGCTTCGTGGGCGCTGCCATCCAGACCTCTGAGTCCGCCAACAACTACTCCCTGGTCACTGCTGTGAGCGAGGGTGGCGTTGCCGGTTCTGCCTTTGAGCCCCTGAAGCTCCAGGTCGTGGACGCCGAGGGCACCAGCACTGTCATCACCGTCAGCAAGGACAGCAAGGATGTCAACACCGGTGGTTCCAGCAAGGATGTTATTGATGATGATGATTACAGCATTGGTGACATCATTGTCTACACTGGCGACTCCTCCAACGCTGTTGTCACCGTTAAGGGTAGCATGACTTCCAGCTCCAAGAGCTACAACGAGAACACCAAGGCTTTCGACGGCAAGGTGACCACCGCTGACTGCGTGCTGTTCGCCGAGACCACCGACAAGGCTCTGGGTGCTACCGGTGCCAAGTACAAGGTGTACAACATCCGCTCCCTGGACGGCTTCACCGCTACCAACACCACTTATGCCGTCAATAGCGACGACAAGGTCGTGGCCGTGTTCGCCGACCTGGGCAGCACTCCCGCCGGCGCCACCAGCACCACCGTGTACGGCATTGTGACCTCCTACAACGGCACCGTGAAGATCGACAGCGTTGCTTACTATCAGTACACTGTTGCTTCCAACGACGAGACCTACACCGTCAACATGAACACCAACGAGAAGATTGCCAAGGGCAACCTGGTTTCCTTCGATCCTGTTGGCGACAGCATCTACGCTGCTGACGATGTGACCGTGGTGAGCGGCACTGCTGTGTACGTCAAGGAGTACAGCGAGGCTGACGGCACCCTGACCTACTTCACCAGCAAGTCTGGTTCCGAGGGTCAGTGGACCGGCGAGACTCAGAAGACCCTGGCTCTGGACGAGGACTGCGTCATCGTCTATGTCGACGCTGACGGCGACGCCGCTGGCTCCGACATCGGCGTGAACGGCTTCGACTCCGTCACCGGCCACAAGAACGCCGTTATCGTCACCAAGCCTGTTGACGGCGAGCAGGTGATCGTGGCTATCTTCGTGGAGACCTCCAACAAGTGCGACATCCTGTAATCAGGAAAACACAGATTGGAACGGGCTCCATAGCCTAAAATGAAACTGCCCCCCAGACATTTGTCTGGGGGGCGGTTTTTCTCTTATCGCAAAGCAATATAGTAATAGAAATAGTCGCTTTCGTTTACTCTGTGATAAGAGTTGTCGCAGTGCAGCTGAAATCCGGTACTGCATATTTCTACAATTGGTGCGTCGCTGCTCCCAAAGTCCACAATTGGATGCTCGGGGAGAGCCAGTCCTCCGTATACTACATGTGTGCCGGAATTATACGTGCTGGTAAAGCCGCCCCAGGTATAGAGATATAATGCTTTGGGCTGAAAACCCAAGTCAATTGTCCGCTCCATTGTATCATCACCGGCATAGGTACCAGTGACGGCCAGAGCCTTGCTGCTTGCCGTTTCAAAAATTTCATATAGCGTCTGGTCGATTTTCTGAAGATCCGTGTTGAAATCCGAGCGTAAAAAGTTGTCCTCAGGAACCCATTGGTGCAGTCCGTAATGTTCTGTGTATGTTGCCATCTGAACCCCTCCCTTTTACCTCTGCGCGGCAGGCCCCAAAAGGTGTACGTCTGCTGCTGCGGGGCGCTTTTGCTGCCTTTTTTTCGAGAAAAGGGAGATTTCAGGTACTTTTCAAAACACATTCCCGCAAGGAGACCCTAATGGCGGAAAAACGTACACAAATTTGCGGGTTTCCTCCAGGTATAAAGGGGGAATGTACATGGCAAACTATACACAGAACTACAAGCTTCACCAGTGGGAGCCCAACGACGACTTTTTACGCACGGACTTTAACGAGGATCTGCTCAAGATCGATACCGCATTGGCAGCAATGAACGGTCTGATATTCGGCTCTTACGCCGGCGACGGTACAGAGGAACGCTTCATTTCTCTGGGGTTCACACCTAAGGCCGTTTATGTCTGCACAGACGACGGAATTGCCGGTTCCCTGGAGGGTCACGAATATTGCTATGGCGGACTTGCCTTTACCGGACACCCGGTCAAGCAGGGCGTAGACATCATCGCAATAGAGACCAACGGTTTCCGAGTCTACCAGCCCAATGTCAACATCCGCACAAACCTGTCAAATGAGACTTACTATTATGCGGCGGTACGGTAGAAAGAGAAGCAGACCCGCGGGAAATCCCGCGGGTCTGCTTTTTTGCTATTCTGAGAAACTCAGACAGATTAGCCGAACACGTTGGCCTCGTTGGAGGTCTCAACAACGATGTGGCTGATCACGCCGTCGGAGTTCACCAGGATGATAACGTTGGAGTAGCCGGTCATGGCGTCGAAAGCGCCAACGCCGATCTGGTCACCAGCGGTATCGGCCTTGGTGTTGACGTACACGATGGTCACGTCGTCAGCAACAGCCTTGGTGGTCACGCCGGTGGGGTTGGTGTAAGCGCCGTCGCCATCAGCAACGCCCTTGCCGGTGTAGTAGGTCAGCAGCTTCTCAGACTCGTCATAGCTCTTCACATAGACGGTGCTGGTAGTGTAGTTGGTGCCGTCGATGGTCTTAACAACGTCGGTGTACTCGCTGGCGTTGGACAGAACCACGAAACCAGTGTTGTTGTTGTAGCGGTCATCGGAGGAGGGAGCGAAAGCAACCACGTTGCCCTTGGTCAGGGTGTCGTTGCTGGCAGCATCCTCGATGTTGACGGTGTAGGTCTTGTCGTTGGAGGCCACAGTGTACTGGTTGTAGGCCACGTCATCAAACTTCACCACGCCGTTGTCGCCGGTCACGATGCCGATCACAGCGTCGGAGGTGTTGGTGTTGATGTCGTCACCGCTGCCGATGAACACGGCCACGACCATGCCGTCGTCGTTGGTAACATAGGTGTAAGCATTGGCAGACACGTCGAAGTCCTTCATGCTGCGGATGCTGTAAGCCTTGTAGGTGCTGGCGTTGGTGATGGAACCAAAGGCAGCGTCGGTAGCGCGGAACAGGACAGCGTCAGCGGCGGTAACAACACCGTTGAAGGTCTTGGCGGTCTTGTCGTAGCCGGTGGTGGTGCTGTTGCTGGAAGCGCTGCTGTAAGCAGCCTCAACAGTGATCTTGGCGTTATCAGCGGAACCAGTGTAGGTCACGATATCGCCCAGAGCGGGGCTGGCGCCCTTGTCGGAAACGGTCAGGGTGGTCTTGGTGCCGTCGGCAGCCAGGACAACAACCTTCAGAGCGTTCAGGGTGGAGCCAGCGGTGCCGGCGTTCTTGTCAATGACCAGGGAGTAGTTGGTGGCGTTCTCGGAGGTCTGGATAGCAGCACCAACGTAGCCGTTCACCAGGTACAGAGTGAAGGTCTCGCCGATGTCGCTGGAGCCGAAGCTGGTCTTGCCGGTCTCACCAGCAACGCTGGCGGGCATGGCAGCCTTGTTGTAGATCTTGTAAGCGGTGCCGTCCACGGTCACGTTCTCGGTGCCCTTGTAGCCGGTCACCTTGCCGGAAACAGTCTCAGCCTTGGTGACAACCACATAGGAGTCAGCCACAGCGGACTTGTAGAGCTTGCTGTAAACGACCACGTCGTTCTTGGCAATGCCCTCGTAAACCTCGTTGTCAGCGATCTTGATGGAGCCCAGGCCGCTGATGGTCACCTTCTCGCTGTTGACAGCGGTCACGGTGCCCAGCTTGTAGGTCTGCACGTAAGCCTTAACGACCTTGCCGTCGTCGTTCAGGATGAACTTCACAGTATCACCCTTCTGAGCGGACAGAGCGGAGAAGGCGGTCTTGGCGGAAGCAATCAGGGCAGTCTCATTGGCGCCAGCGGCGGTCACGTCAGCAACAGCGCCGAAGTCGGTCACAACCAGCACGTCGCCGGCAGTGGGAGCAGCAATGCTGTACTCCACGCCGTCAACCTTGATCTTGCCAGCGGTGGTGTAGTCGGAAGCAGACTTAATGTCGTTGGAGGTGACGTTCAGCACGTCGGTGGTGCCGGCGTTGTAAACGCCATAGATGGTGTCCTTGGAGTCGGGACGGCCGTCGGTGCCGCCCACACCCTCCTTGTAGATGACCTTGAAGTTCTCGCCCACGCCGGCGATGTCCAGGTCATAGGGGAAGGTAGCGACCTTGTCGGTCCAGCCGGCGGCGGAGGTGTCGTCGGTGGTCAGGGCGCCGGTAACGCGGATGTTGCCTTCCTTCAGGCCCAGGGTGTCGCTGTTGCCGTCGAAGCTGCCGACAAAGATGTTGCCGCCAAACTTGTCAACGAACAGGGGGCTGCCGGTCAGGGTGTAGTTCTGGGTGATCTGGCCGGTGGTCATGTCCTGGCTCCAGGACAGCTTCATGGTCTTGGACTGGATGGCGTTGTAAACCATCTGAGCGGCGTTGTCGCGGCTGATGGGATCGGAAGCGGAGACACCAGCCAGCTCGTCGTACAAACCAGCAGCGTTAGCCTCACGGTTGACGTTGATCTCCCAGCTGTTGCCGGTGAAGCCAAACACGTCATCCTTGTAGTTCATGGCGGTCAGCAGCATCTTGGCGCACTGAGAAGCGGTCAGAGTGCCCTCGGGATTGAACTTACCGGTGCCGTCGCCAACAATGATGTTCATGCTGGTGCAGTACTCAATGTAAGCCTCAGCCCAGTGGCCCTTGATGTCACTGTAAGTAGGAGTGACCTTGGTGCCCAGGACGGGCTCCACGCCGCCGTTCAGCACGTAGGTGACCAGCTTGGCCATCTCGGCACGGGTCAGGGTGCCAGTGGGATCAAAGTAGCTGCCGTCCTCCTTGCCGCCGATCACGTTCAGGGCAACGAGAGTGTTAACAGCCTCAGTGTGCTTGATTTCATCCTTGTCGGTGAAATCCTTGGAAGCCGCGCCAGCAGAGACGACCATCATGCCGATCAGCATCATGGCAGCCAGAGCCAGGCTCAGCGCCCGCTTGAGGTTTCTCATTCGGAATTCCTCCTTCTAAAATTTTGTCCATCTTAGGGGAGGAGACCTCCCCTTCATGAACTTACATGCATAATATACACGACCACCCCCCAACCGTCAAGCGTTTGACGGGCTTTGTAACGAAAGCGTAATATAAGCCGCTCTCTTTTTCCGAGCTTTTTCTTCCGCTTCCATATCGTGCAGTTTTACGCATGCTTTCTATGGTTTTAGACGCTAATTGTGGAATTTTGTTCCCCGCTTTTTGCAGTTTTTTTGCCCGGCGTTGTACGGCGGCGTACACCCAGCTTTATATATAAGGTAGCCCTCCCTCGGGCAAAACAAAAAGGACATCCTTTCGGATGTCCTTTTTGCTGGTGGAGACGACAGAACTCGAATCTGTGACCCCTTGCGTGTGAAGCAAGTGCTCTACCGGCTGAGCTACGCCTCCATATTGGTGACCCGTACGAGACTCGAACTCGTGTTACCGCCGTGAAAGGGCGGTGTCTTAACCACTTGACCAACGGGCCATGTTGCCCAAGCGGGCGGGAACCGCTTTCCCTGAAATGGAGTCCCAAAAGACGGCACGTGCCGTCTTTTGGGTCTGGTAGCGGCACCTGGATTTGAACCGGGGACACTGCGGGTATGAACCGCATGCTCTAGCCAACTGAGCTATGCCGCCGTTTCTTGCCCGGACGAACAGGGCAAGAGATAGTATAGCCGATTCCGCTTCGCTTGTCAACAGGTTTTTTCTATTTTTTCTAAATTAATCGATTTTATACCCGACGCCCCAAACCGTCTTGATAAACCGGGGGTTGCGGGACGGCTCTCCCATCTTCTCCCGCAGGCGGCGGATATGGACCATCACCGTGTTGTTCCGGTCCAGGTATTTCTCCTTCCACACCGCCTCGAACAGCCGCTCGGCGGAAATCACCTGTCCTCGGTTCTCACACAGCATCCACAAAATGTCGAACTCGATGGGGGTAAGCCCCAGCTCCTTGTCATACAGCCAGCACTCGTGGGTGGAGCGGTTGATGACCAGACCGTTGAAATCAATGATGTCCCGGCTGTCGGGGGCCTTCTCCGCCTCGTTGTACCGGGTGTACCGCCGCAGCTGGGCCTTTACCCGGGCTATCAGCTCCAGGGGATTGAAGGGCTTGGTGATATAGTCGTCCGCCCCGATGGTCAGGCCGGTGATCTTGTCGATGTCCTCCGCCTTGGCGGTGAGCATGAGCACGGGGAAGTGATGGTCCTTCCGGATCTCCCCGCAGAGGGTGAAGCCGCTGATGTCAGGCAGCATCACATCCAGAATGGCAAGGTCCAGCGGCTGCTCCCGCACCACCTCCAGAGCCTGGGTGCCGGTGCCGCACTTGAATACGGTACAGCCCTCGCTCTTCAGGTAGACCTCCACCAGGTCGGCGATCTCCGGTTCGTCATCCACAACCAGGACTTTGGCTTCCATGTGCATTTCCTCCTTTTCCGCCACATTATTATAAAGGAAGGAAAACGGGAGCGTCAAGCCGCCCGGCCCATCGTAAGAAAAACATCACAACTTTTCCACACAGGGGTAAGTAGTGACTTTTTGTGGGAAAGATGATACAATGCCTGGTATGCAAATCCCCAGGAGGCAGGGTATGGATCGTTTTGACGGATTGCTCTCCCAGGTGCTGGAGCAGGCCCGCTCTCTGGGCATCCCGGTGTCGGGACGCATCGACCCCCATGTGAAAATCAACAACCGGGCGGTGACCCGGTTCGGCTGCTGCATCCGCCAAAAAGACGGCAGCTTCGTCATCGAACTGACAGGGCGTCTGCTGGACGCCGCCGACCAGGCTTGTCTTCAGACCCTGGCCCACGAGGTACTCCACACCTGTCCCGGCTGCCGGGACCACGGGGTTCTGTGGCGGAGCTACGCCGGGCGGATGAACGAGGCTTTCGGCTACGCCATCTCCCGCACCGGCACCTGTGGGGAGCTGGGGGTGCCTGACACCCGGAAGATCCGGCACCTGGTGGTGTGCGCCCGCTGTGGTCGGGAATTCCCCCGGACCAAGGCCTCGCCTCTGGTGCTCCACCCGGAACGCTACCGCTGCAAGTGCGGCGGTACCCTGATCTGCAAGTATTAAGAGATTTAAGGAGGGACCCTCCACGAAAAAGCGGAGCAAAAAGGCCCTGTTCAACCGAATCTTTTCTATTGTAGGCCTGACCATCGGGGGCGGCATCCTGGTGGGCCTGATGGTCTATGTGAGCCGCACCATGGATCTGCGGGAACTGCTGGCGGGCATGGAACCCATATGGCTGGCCGCCGCCGCTTTGTGCGTCCCCTTCAGCGAAAGTGTGGACGCCCTTATTTTTTATGGTATGGGACGTTCTCTGGGCTGCCCGGTGCGCCTGCTGGGCTGCTTTGACGCGGCCTATATCGGAGAATTTTACTACAAGCTGGGCCCTGCCGGGGCGCCGGTACAGCTCAAGCTGATGTACGACGCGGGGATGCCCGCCACCTATACCGCCTCCATCTATACCTGGAAGGCAGTGGCCAACACCATGGTGTACACCTGCTATGCCGTGGCCGCCCTGGCCTATGAGCTGCTCTGGCGGCAGGAGAGCCTGGGAGCCGCGGTGGCGGGCGCCGGAGCTCTCATCGCCCTGTACCTGTTCCTGTGCGGGCTGGCTCTGTTTACCGCCGTGCGGCCGGAGCCCATCCAGCGGCTCATCCGCCGCATCCTCACCTTCCTCTCCCGGCACTGGAAGGTGATGGCCAAACCGGGCATGGTGGACAAAGGGATGGCCAAGGTGGAGGAGTTCTGCGTACAGCTGCGCTCCCTGAAGGACAACCGCCGGATGTTTGTGGGGCTCTACCTGGGCATGTTTCTGGAACTTACCGCCCTGTTCGCCGTGCCCTTTTTCCTCTACCGGGGTCTGGGACTCACCGGCTGCTCCTTCTGGGAGCTGGTGATGGTCCAGTGCCTGGTGATGGTGCTCTCCCGCATCATCATGCTCCCCGGCAACGCCGGCGGCGCCGAGGGCAGCTTCTTCCTGTTCATGGGGCCCATCTTCGGCCAGCATCTGGCGGTGGGGATGGTGCTATGGCGCTTCGCCACCTTCCTGGAGGTCATGCTGCTGGGCGGGCTGTGGTCGGTGGCCCGGTTCGCCAAGCGCTCCGCCGCCCGGCACCACACCCAAGGAGGCGAGGTCTGTGAATGAAAAATACACCCGGCTGAAGCTGAAAATGCTGCTGTGGGTCATCGTGGGTACCTTGGTGGCCGGAGCGGTAGGGATCTTCCTGCTGGAGGTGGTGGTGGACGGCGTGCTTCAGGACCCCATCTACCGTTTCTTCGTGTGGGGCGCACAGGTCCTGTTCGGCCAGTCCGCCGAGACTGCCGACCAGCTCTATCAGCAGTATCTGCGCAACAACAAGCAGGAGATCCTGACCCTGGGCACCATGGTGCTGATGCTCATCGCCTTCTATATCGCCATGGGCCGGTTTACCCGCTGGCTGGACGAGATCCGCACTGCCACCCGACGGCTGCTTTATCCCGGAGCCGACCCGGTGGAGCTGCCCCGGGAGCTCAAGCCCATTCAGGAGGATCTGAACGCTATCCGGCGGCAGCTCTCCGCCCGGGAGGAGGCCGCCAAGGAGACCGAACAGCGAAAGGGAGACCTGGTGGCCTTCCTGGCCCACGACCTGAAAACTCCCCTGACCTCGGTGGTGGGTTACCTTACCCTGCTCCACGACGACCCGGGCCTGACGGCGGAGCAGCGGGCCAAATTCACCGGCATCGCTCTGGACAAGGCCAAACGGCTGGAGGAGCTGCTGTCGGAATTCTTCGACATCTCCAAAATGGGTCTGGACAGTGAGGCGGAGGAAAAAGGCCCCATCCAACTGTCCATGCTGCTGGAGCAGCTGGCCGACGAGTTCTATCCTCTGTTCGCCGAAAAGGACCTGACCTGCGTGCCTCAGATCCAGCCTCACCTGGTGGTGTTGGGGGATCCCGACAAGCTGGCCCGGGTATTCGACAACGTGCTGCGCAACGCGGTGAGCTACTCCACTCCCGGCGGCCAGGTGGATATCCAGGCTTCCGCTCAGGGCCGGTACGCCGAGATCACCATCCGCAACCAGGGCCTGGAGATCCCAGAGGGTGAGCTCTCCAACATTTTTGATAAATTCTACCGGCTGGACGCCGCCCGCTCCTCCCGCACCGGCGGCGCGGGGTTGGGTCTGGCCATCGCCAAGGAGATCGTGGAGCTCCACCAGGGCACCATCCGGTGTGAGAGCAACGGCTCCCTCACCAGCTTTGTCATCTCCCTGCCGCTGCATAAGGAGGCCCGCCATGGTCTGCGCCGAAACCGCGCTGGCGTTTCTGAACCGAAATAAGCTGCTCTATCTGGACATGCTGGAGCCCATCCGCCGGGGTTCGGCGGAACTGCTGTACGCCGCCGGTGACGGAGTGCTGCTCTATGACCGGCTGGCGGAGGTGTACATGCTGGGTGCGGACACCCGCCCGGCCCTGGACGCCATGCTGCCGCTGATGACCGGCTGCACCATCCTCACCGGCCATCAACTGTGGTACAAGGAGGAGTTGGCCGCCCGCTTCGGGTTCCAAATAGAGCAGATCTGTTATCAATCCGCCTGGATGGAGGCCCAGCCGCCCGCGCTGCTGCCCTTCGGCGGGGAGCTAAAGCTACTGGACCGCTCCTGGGCCCAGTGGGTGTACGACCACTACAGCCACGCCTTCGGCGGCGTGGAGTACATGGAAGGGGCCATGGACCGGGGGATGCTGGGGGCCTTTGTGAACGGACAGCCCGCCGGGTTCGCCGGGTTCCACATCGAGGGTGCCATTGGCATGCTGGAGGTGCTGCCGGCCTACCGCCGCCAGGGGATCGGAGAGGCCCTGCTCCGGGGCGTCGTGTCCCTGGCTTTGTCCCGGGATCAGTACGCCTACGGCCAAGTGTTTATTGACAATTTCCCCTCTCTGGCTCTCCAGCGCAGGGCCGGAATGACCGTTTCAGAGGACATTCTGTTCTGGCTGTTCTGAGGGGGCAGCCTTGACTTTTCCCCCCTGTCCGATATAATAGTTCTGTTCATGTCCATATTTTGATTGTTTTTTCGGATTTTTGTCAGGAGGCTCTTTATCATGCCGAAGATCTCGAACGCCGCCAAGCCCACTGTGGTACTGGTGGCCTTTTATAACAAGAAGGCTCTGGGGGTGCGCTACCTCCAGGCCGCGCTGGAGCGGGCGGGCTACGCCGTACGCACCGTGTTCTACAAGGACTTCAACTCCGTCCGGCCCTCCCCCACCACCCAGAAGGAGCTGGAGCTCTTCCGCCAGGTGGTGGCCGAAACCAAGCCGGTGCTGGTGGGCCTGTCGGTCATGAGCTCCATGTACCTGGATACGGTATATCAGGTACTGGACGCCGCTCTGTCCGCCACCTCCGCCCCGGTGGTGTGCGGCGGTGCCTTCGCCACCATGTTCCCCCAAAAAATGCTGGAGCGGGGCGCTAAGTTCGTCCTGCGGGCTGACGGTGAGGACAACCTGTGCCGTCTGGCCAACGCCCTGCGCAACGGCACCGACTACACTGACATTCCCTCCCTGTGCTGGATGGAGGGGAGCGAGGCCCACTGCAACGAGATCGGCGGTCTGGTGAATGAGGTGGACCGCTGCGGCCTGCCGGTGGTGGACAGCAAGAGCGCCTGCTACATTGAGCACGACACCCTGGTGGAGGGGGACCCCCAGCTGTCCACCCGCAGCTATGAGGTCATTGCCTCCCGGGGCTGCCCCTTTACCTGCTCCTACTGCTGCTGCGTCAACCTGCGGCGTCTGCTCCCCAAGGGCATCCACGGGGTGCGCACCCGCTCGGTGAAAAGCGTCATTGACGAGCTGGTGGAGGCCAAAAAGAAGTGCAAGAAGCTGGTATTCATCCACTTCTATGACGAGATCTTCCCCAACCTGCCCGGCTGGGTGGACGAGTTCGTGAAGGAGTACGGCAAGAAGATCCACCTGCCCTTCACCATCTGGTCCCACCCCAAGATGGTGGACCTGGAGACTCTGAAGAAGCTGAAGAGCGTGGGCCTCACCGAGGTCATCATGGGTATCCAGTCCGGTTCGGAGCGGGTGCGCCGGGACATTTTCCATCGGTATGAGACCCAGGAGGAGATCATCAACGCCATTAAGGCCATCCGGGAGGCCGGCGTGTTCTGGGGCAGCTTTGACCTGATGCTCCAGCATCCCTTTGAGACCATTCAGGATCTGAAAGAGTCCTACTACCTGGTGAAGCAGTTCCCCTCTCCCTACGAGCTGCAGCTCCACGGCCTGAACTTTCTGCCGGGCACCGACATCGTGGACATGGCCATCGACCAAGGTCTGTGCACCCCCGAGGAGATGGACCAGGTGATGTTCGCCCCTATGGAGGAGCAGTTCGGGGCCTACTGGAAGCAGGACGCCTCCCAGGAGAGCCAGGCCTGGTACCGGATGATCTACTGCTGGCAGTTTGAAAAATTCCGCAAGAAGCTGGTGTCCTGGGAGTCCGACCCGGTGGCCCACATGGCCGAGCTGGATGCCTGCTACGCCCAGGCCCAGAAGATGGCCCGCACCCGTTATCTGTACAAAAAGGGCTACGTGGTGTGGCGCCGGATGGTCATGGGCCTGTATCCCACTAAAAAGTAAGGACCCAACGCCCTTTTATCTCTGGTCAAGGTGAATCTATGATAGGAAAATGGCTCAATTACATGTCCAAGCTGCATGACGGCGCGGACGCCATCCTGATCGCCGACCGGCACGGGATCATTGAGTATTCCGCTATGTTCTCCGAACAGGAGAACCGGCTGATCGACGAAGGGATTATTGGGAAAAACATCCTGGAGGTCTATCCCGGGCTGACAGAAGAGACCTCCAGCCACTTTCGGGTCATGCGCACCGGGGAGCCTATCCTTAACGAGAAACAGATCCTGACCGATTTCCGGGGCCGGCAACAGATCCTGGTCAGCTCCACCTTTCCGCTGGAGGACGACGGCGAGCTGATCGGCACCATGGAGACCTCCGTCTTTTACAACAAGGATTCCCAGCTGGACAGCAAGAACCACTGGCTGACCAATCCCCACAAGGGTCTGTTCGTACTGGACGACATCGTGACCCGGGATCCCGAAATGCTGGCACTGAAGGAGACCGCCCTTCGGGTGGCCGCCAACCCCTCACCCGTACTGATATGGGGGGAGACGGGCACGGGCAAGGAGCTGTTTGCCCAGTCCCTCCACAGTCACAGTCCCAGGGCCCGAGGTCCCTTCATTTCCCAGAACTGCGCGGCCATCCCCACCTCTCTGCTGGAGAGTACCCTGTTCGGCACCACCCGAGGCAGCTACACCGGTGCGGAAAACCGGAAGGGCCTGCTGAAGCAGGCAGACGGCGGTACTCTGTTCCTGGATGAGGTCAACTCCATGGATCCCGCTCTCCAGGCCAAGATTCTGAAGGCCATTGAGGAAAAACGATTCCGACCGGTAGGCGGGGAGCAGGACGTGCGCAGTGACGTACGCATCGTCTCAGCCATGAACGTGGACCCCGTCACCGCTGTCCGGGAAGGGATGCTCCGCAAGGACCTGCTCTACCGCCTTGGCGTGGTCCAGCTGGCTCTGCCGCCCCTGCGGAAGCGGCAGGGAGACATCCTGCTGCTCACCGATTTTTTTGTGGAGCAGTACAACCGGAAAATGAACCGTTCCATCACCGGTGTCAGCGAGCTGGTGCGCAACGCCCTGCTGGATTATGACTGGCCGGGCAACATACGGGAACTGCGGAACACGGTGGAGTCCGCCTTCAACCTGTGCACCGGTCCAGTGATCCAGCTCAATGATATTCCCCGTTACATCTTCTACCACGAGGAGGAGCAGGCCTCTTCCCCCGGCACCCCCACCCTTCCGGAGGGTCTGGGCCTTCAGGAGGCCGTCAGCCGGTATGAGCGGGACCTGATCGCCTCCGCTCTGGAGCACAGCCGCACCATTACCGAGGCCGCCGGAAAACTGAAGCTGACCCGGCAGTCCCTTCAATACAAAATGATGAAGCATCACCTCAACGGCTGAAGAACAGAAGCAAGAATTTTTGCCTTTTTGCGCAAAAATTCTTGCTTTTTCTGTATCCTCGCAGAGTGTCTTTGTAAGCACGCTCTGAAAAAGTTCAGCTGTACCAATCGTTTCCCGCTATTTTCACGCCGCGCTGTTTTCTGGCATGCTCCTTGCTTAATCCATGGGCAGTGGTTTTGCGTGATCCACATATCTGATGTTAGGAGAGGGTAAAAGATGAAGCAAAAAAAGAAAGGAATCCGGATCCCCCATATGTTCACGCTGCTTCTGCTTATCATCACACTGTGCACCATCCTGACCTATATCATCCCCGCAGGTCAGTACGACACCTACGTGGATGAAAACGGCGTGGAGATGCTGGTGGACGGCAGCTATCACCGCATCGAACAGACGCCGGTGACTCCCATGAAGGCGCTCATGTCGGTGCAGGAGGGTCTGATCGAGACCGCCTACATCTCCGCCTTCATCTTCATCATCGGCGGCGCCTTCGGCGTGGTGGCCGAAACCAAGGCCATTGAAGCCGGTATCGGGCGCATCATCAAAAAGACATCCAAGCGGCAGGGACTGCTGATCCCCATCATGATCTTTGTAGTGGGCTTCGGCGCCGGCTCTTTCGGTATGTTTGAGGAGTGTCTGGTGTTCATCCCCTTCCTGGTGCCCATCTGCATCGCCATGGGGTACGACTCCATTACCGGTCTGGCGGTTGCCATCGTGGGCAGCTCCAGCGGCTACGCCGGCTCCTTTGTACAGCCGGCCAACGTGGGCGTCTCCCAGAGCATCGCCGGGCTGCCAATGTACTCCGCTATGTGGTACCGTCTGATTATCCTGGTGGTCATGCTCACTATCGCGGCAGTCTACGTCTATCTGTATGCCCAGCGCATCAAACGGGACCCCACCCGCAGCCTGATGTATGAAGAGGACCGCCAGCGGGAGGAGAAAGTGGATCTGGACGATCTGCCCGAGCTGAACGTCACCCGGAAGCTGGTGCTGCTGGTCATGGGCATTACCTTCGCCATCCTCATCGTGGGTGTGCTGAAGTGGGGCTGGTACATCAACGAGCTGTCCGCTCTGTTCCTGGGCATGGGTATCGTGGTCGGCTTTGTGGCCCGAGTTGGCTTTGACGGGTTCGGCGTACTGTTCGGCCGGGGCGTGGCCGACTTCGCCTGCGGCGCGCTGGCAGTTGGCTTTGCCCGGGGCATCCTCATCGTACTGGAAAGCGGCAACATCCTGCACACCATTCTGTACGGTGCTTCCGGCCTGCTCACCTCCCTGCCCTCCTCCTTTACGGTACTGGGCATGTACGTCCTCCAGAACTTCCTGAACCTGCTGATCCCCTCCGCCAGCGGCCAGGCGGCCACCTCCCTGCCCATCCTGCTGCCCATGGGCGATATGGCGGGCATTACCCGGCAGACTACCTGCATCATCTTCCAGATCGGCAACGGTCTGTCCAACATCCTGGTCCCCACCGCCGGCACCTTTATGGTGGCTCTGTCCATGGCCAAGATCTCTTACGGAAAATGGGCCAAGTGGTTCGCTCCCCTGCTGGGGCTTCAGTTCGTAGCAGGCGCCATCCTGGTGCTCATCGCCAACGCCATCCATCTCGGTCCCATGTGAGAAGAAAGAAGGAATTTGCATGAAGGAACAGATACGCTCCGCCGTGGAGGACTTTCTCCCGGACCTGTGGGCCATCTCCCGGGAGATGTACGACCATCCCGAGCTGGGACTGGAGGAGGTCAACTCCTCCCGACTGCTGCGGGACTGGCTGAAAGGCCAGGGTTTTGCCGTAGAGGAAAACTTTCACCAGGTCCCCACCGCCTTCCGGGCGGTGTATGGCTCCGGCAAGCCGGTGCTGGGCTTCCTGTGCGAGTATGACGCTCTGCCCGAGGTGGGCCACGGCTGCGGCCACGACCTGATCGGCGTTATCTCCGCCGGTGCCGCCGCCGCTTTAAAGCAGGCGGTAGACGTCCACGGCGGCACCCTGGTGGTGTATGGCACTCCGGACGAGGAGGTCACCTGCACCAAGGTGCAATTTACCGACGATGGGGTCTTTGACGAACTGGACGCGGCCCTGATGCTCCACCCCTACCAGCAGACCTGCGCCCGTATGGGCAGCATCGGCATCTACCCCATCCAGTACGAATTTTTTGGCAAGAAGTTCCACGCCAACGAGGCCGGGCCGGGCAGCAACTGCATCAACGCCCTGGACGCCGCCGTCACCGCCTACCTGAGCATCAACCAGGCCAAGCAGTACCTGGACGCCAACATTTACGGCATCCTCAACAGCGGTGGTACTCTGCCCAACATTATCCCCGACTACGCCAGCCTGCGCTACTATATCCGCTGCGACCAGGAGTGGAAGACCCAGCGGGCGGTGGATCGGGTCACCCGCTGCGCCCAGGGCGCGGCGGACAGCGTGGGAGCCACCCTGAAGGTCACCCAGTATCTGTGCCCCACCCAGACCATCCTGCCCAACGAGCCGCTGCTGAAGGCCTATGAGGACAACATGACCGCTCTGGGCGAACCGGTGGTGACGGCAGAACATGCCCGGCTATCCACTGACGCAGGCAATGTCAGCTTCCGGGTGCCCACCCTCCACGGCATGATCGGCATCCACGGCTGCGACGGCATCGACCTGCACACCAAGGAATTCGCCGACCGGACCGTATCGGAACAGGGACGGGAGGCCACCCGACTGGGGATCTGCGGTCTGGCGGGTGTGGGCTACGACCTGCTGACCCGGCCGGAGCTGCTGCCTGCCGTGCGTAATGATTTTGAACAGGCCCTGCGGGAGCAGGCCGAGAAAGGAGTATAACCATGGTCCTGCATAATTCTGTTACGGAGGATCCCACCATCTGGGCGGGTCTGAATCATCCCGAGCTCTCTCTGGAGGAGGCGGACATCGCGCTCTTCGGTATCCCCTACGACGGCGGCGTCAGCTTCCGCTCCGGTTCCAGCGAAGCACCTCAGGCACTGAGGGGCATCACTTACACCATCTCCCCTACCACTGAGGATTTCCGGGACATCTCTCCCCTGAAGATCAAGGATCTGGGAGACTGTGTGGGCAAGGACCGGGACGAGATCTTCGCCGAGGCGGAGGAACTGGCCTTCCAGGCGGTGAAGGCGGGCAAGTTCTTTACCATGATCGGCGGCGACCACTCGGTGACCATCCCGGTGCACCGGGGGATCAACCGGGCCGTGGATGAGGATTTCGGCATCATCCACATCGACGCCCACTTCGACCTGTGCGACGACATGCACGGGGACACCCTGTCCCACGGCTCCACCGAGCGGCGGGCCACTGAGCTCTCTCACGTCAAGGACAGCGACCACCTCTTTTTCTTGGGTATCCGCTCTATCGAGTCTGACGAGCTGGAGTTCTACCAGAACAATAAAGTCAACGTGCTCTCTGCGGCCGACATCGACCACCAGGGCGTACCCAAAGCCCTGGAGCAGGTAGTGGGCCACATGAAACAGTTCCATAAGGTCTACATCACTCTGGACATCGACTGTCTGGATCCGGCTTATGCCGCCGGTACCGGCACGCCGCAGTTCGGCGGCCTCACCGCCCGGCAGCTGCTGGATCTGCTGAAGGGGCTGTTTGACGGCCTCAACATCATAGGCATGGATGTGGTGGAGGTGGCCCCCAAGCTGGATCCCTCCCTGGCCGCCCTGTTTGCCGCCCGGAAAATCGTCACCGAGTGCTGGGCCCACCACTATTTCAAAAATCTGCAGTAGAGCAGACAAAAAAGGACACGCCTTTCGGCGTGTCCTTTTTTGTGTTATCTCTGATCCAGGGGCACGAAGGTGCGCATGGGGGCAACCGCCTTGTAAGCGGGACGGATAATCCGGTTGCCGGGCTGGTAGACCTCCTCCAGCCGATGGGCGCACCAGCCCACGATACGGGCCACCGCAAACAGCGGGGTGTACAGCTCCTGGGGAATGCCCATCATCTTGTACACCATGCCGGAGAACAGGTCCACATTGGCACACACCACCTTGTTCTCGCCCTTGACGGAGAGAAGCACCTCGGGCGTGAGCCGCTCCACCGCCTCGTAGAGCGCAAACTCATCCTCCATCCCCTTGGTGGCGGCCAGCTTCTTGGCGAACCGCTTGAGGATAACGGCACGGGGATCGGACAGGGTGTAGATGGCGTGGCCCATGCCGTAGATGAGGCCGGAGCGGTCCCCCGCCTCCTTCCGCAGCAGCTTGCCCAGGAAATCCTTTACCTCGTCGTCGTCCTTCCAGTTCTTCACATTGGCCTCAATGTGGCCGAACATCTCCATGACCTTCTTGTTGGCGCCACCGTGCCGGGGACCCTTCAGGGAACCCACTGCCGCGGCAATGGAGGAGTAGATGTCGGTACCGGAGGAGGAGAGCACCCGGCAGGTAAAGGCGGAGTTGTTGCCGCCGCCGTGCTCCGCGTGGAGCACCAGGCACAGGTCCAGCAGACGGGCCTCCTCCTCGGTGAACTGGTTGTCGTGGCGGACGGAGTAGAGGAAGTTCTCCGCCACGCTCAGCCCCGGCTGAGGCCGGTGGAGGTAGAGGGACTCATCATCATAGTAGTGCCGCTTCACCGCGAAGGCGTGGGCCACGATGACGGGCACCCGTGCGATGAGCTGGATGGCCTGCCGCAGCTGATTGGGCAGGGACATGTCGTCGGGATTGTCATCATAGGAATAGAGAGCCAGCACCGACCGGGCCAGCTTGTTCATCACGTCGGGGCTGGGCGCCTTGATGATCATGTCCTCGGTAAACATGTGGGGCAGGGTGTGGTTGTCGCTGAGCAGCTGCTGGAAGGTGGTAAGCTGCTCCCGGGTGGGCAGCACACCGAAGAGGAGCAGATAGGCCGTCTCCTCAAAGCCGAACCGGCCCTCGCTGACAAAGCCGTTCACCAGTTCCTCCACGTCAATGCCCCGATATACCAGCTTGCCGGGAGCGGGGATCCGTTCGCCGTCCTGCACATAGTAGCCCATGACGTTACCAATCTGGGTCACTCCGGCCATGACGCCGGTGCCGTCGGCGTTGCGCAGACCACGCTTGACGTTATACCGCTCATAATACGCCGGATCAATCTGGTTATGCTTCTGGTATTCCGTGCATAGACTGTTAAGGAAGCCCGTCAGGGCCTCTGGCTCCATATTTTGCATCCGAACCCGCTCCTTCGCCCAAATTTGTATTGCACCCATTGTAGTCTCTTTTTTCTTCGGCGTCAATCCAAAACAGCTTATTCTCTGGATTTTTTGGCAAAACACCCGGAAGGAAGCAGCCGCAGCGCGGCCGGAAAGTGAATTATGATGAAGCATAACTTGCAAAAAAGTGGACAACGGTGGGGAGTCCGGCAGGTGACGGCCACGGCGCTGATTCTGCTGTTGGTCCTGTTTCTGCTCCCTCTGCTCCTGTTCGGCACGGCGGGTCAGGAGACTCCGGACGAGGCTGCTCCTACCGGAGAGCTGCCCATCGACCGGACGGTGGTGACACCCCAGGCCTCCATGGACAGTCAGACCCAGATCCGGGTGGCGCTGGATGACGGCAGCGTGCTCACCCTCAGTATGGATCAGTATCTGTGGCGGGTGGTGGCGGCGGAAATGCCCGCCTCCTTTGAACCGGAAGCCCTGAAGGCTCAGGCCGCCGCCGCCCGGACCTATACTCTGTCCAAGCTGGGCCGTACGGTGGAAAACCATCCGGACGCCGACGTGTGCACCGACATTACCTGCTGTCAGGCCTACATAGACCCGGACCAGGCCGCCGCCAACTGGGGAGACGCCGCAGCGGAGTACACCGCCAAGATCACCGCCGCCGTCTCCGGCACCGACGGCATGGCCATTCTGTACGACGGTCAGCCCATCCAGGCGGTGTTTTTCTCCTCCGCCGCCGGGCGGACGGTGGATGCGGTGGAAGTGTGGGGCAATTCGGTGCCCTACCTCACCGGAGTGGACAGCCCCGAGGGGGACGAGGTGCCCAACTACCACTCCACTGCCTCCTTCACACTGGAGGAGTTCAAGAGCAAGCTGCTGGCCCAATATCCCGACGCCAACCTGTCCGGAGACCCCTCGGGCTGGTTTCAGAATCTGGTGCCCAACTCCGCCGGAGGTGTGGAGACCATCGACGTGGGCGGGATCACCATCTCCGGCGGGGTGCTGCGCACCCTCTTCGGTCTGCGTTCCACCAGCTTTACGGTGTCCGCCACAGCAGAGGGCGTGACCTTCTCAGTCACCGGCTACGGCCACGGCGTGGGCATGAGCCAGTATGGTGCCAATGCCCTGGCCAAGGAGGGCAAGACCTACGACGAAATTTTAAAATGGTATTATACCGGGGTGGAGATCGCCCCTTATACGCCAAAATCCTAAAAATCTTTTAGTAAACCTATTAAAAATGTTGTTGTCAAATCTGCGGCTCTTTGGTATAATATCAAATTGGATAGGCATGTGCTGTGCCATCCTAATATGACGTAAAGTGAGAGATCGCGCATGAACACACGCTATGACGTTGCCATTCTGGGCTGTGGTGAGGCTGGTATTTTCGCCGCCTACGAGCTGATGCATCGCAACCCCAGCCTGAAGGTGGTGGCCCTGGACCAGGGGGCCGACATCTACACCCGCAGCTGCCCCATCGTGGCGGGCAAGGTGAAGGAGTGCATCCACTGCAAGGTGTGCGGCACCATGTGCGGCTTCGGCGGCGCCGGCGCCTTCTCTGACGGCAAATATAACTTCACCACCGCTTTTGGCGGCTGGCTCACCGACTTCATGCCCCGGGACGAGGTCATGCACCTGATCGACTATGTGGACTCCATCAACATGAAGCACGGGGCCACCGACAAGGTGTTTTCCACCGATACCCCCGCCGCCCGGGAGCTGGAAAAGCGTGCCCTGGAGCACGACCTGCACCTGCTGCAGGCCCGGTGCAAGCACCTGGGCACCGAGAACAATCTAAAAATCCTCCAGAGCATCTACGAGGAGTGCCGCAAGGGTGTGGAGTTCCGGTTCCACACCGCAGTAACCAAGATCGAGAACCTGAACGGGGAGGGCTATCGTCTCATCACCGAGAAGGGCGACGAGATCGACTGCACCTGGCTCATCGCTGGCCCCGGCCGCTCCGGCGCCGAGTGGTTCTCCAACCAGTGCAAGGAGCTGGGCATCCAGCTGATCAACAACCAGGTGGACATCGGCGTGCGGGTGGAGCTGCCCGCCAAGGTGTTTGAGCACATCACCGACGTGGTATATGAGTCCAAGCTGGTCTACCGCACCAAGCAGTACGGCGACCCAGTGCGCACCTTCTGCATGAACCCTTACGGCCACGTGGTGGCTGAGAGCGTGGAGGGCATCAACACCGTCAACGGCCACTCCTACTCCGACCCCGCCCTTCAGAGCGAAAACACCAACTTCGCCCTGCTGGTGTCCAACCGCTTTACCCAGCCCTTCAACGAGCCCTACCGTTACGGCAAGCACATTGCCTCCCTGAGCAATATGCTGGCCGGCGGCGTGCTGGTGCAGCGCTTCGGCGACCTGGTCAGCGGCATCCGCACCAACGAGCACCGGCTGAGTAAGTCCTTCGTCCGGCCCACCCTTACCGCTGCCGTTCCCGGCGACCTGTCCCTGGCCCTGCCCAAGCGGCAGCTGGATGACATCATTGAGATGATCTATCAGCTGGACAAGATCGCCCCCGGTACCGCCAACTACGACACCCTGCTCTACGGCGCGGAGGTGAAGTTCTACTCCGCCCGTCTGGCTCTGTCCGGCGAACTGGAGACCTCTCTGCCCGGCTTCTTCGCCGTGGGCGACGGCGCGGGCATCACCCGCGGCCTGGCTCAGGCTGGCGCTTCCGGTGTTAAGGCCGCTCAGGTTATCCTCGGCCGTCTGGGCTGAGGTCCTTAAAAGGCATAAAAAACCGCCGCGAGCAGACGCTCGCGGCGGTTTTTTGATTCATACACAGGCAGTCATGCCAGAGCAATGCTCCTTCACCCGGTTGATCTGGCGGCAGAAGAAGCGGGAAATGGTCCCCACCGTCAGGGCACACACCAACGTGCCCTCCCGCAGGCCGTGGATGGTACCCAGACAGAGGAAGGAAACCAGAGCCGCCGTCCCCACCATGGTCAGGTCGTAGCCAGTCTTGGTCTTGCCGAACTCCCAGCCGAACACCTGGCTGCAGGTACGCACAAAGCCCTCACAGGGGAGAATCAGCACGTTGGGCACCACCTCCAGGGCCACACCCAGCCCCAGGAAGGTGCAGCCCAGCAGCAGCACCACCCATCGTCCGGCATAGGCAGCCGGCACCAGGGGAGAGAGCAGGTCCATCCACAGGTCGATGCAGACGGAGAACACAAAGGTGAACGGGATCTGCAGCAGCTGGACCAGAGGAAACTTCCGCCGCAGCAGCAGAATTTGTCCCCCCAGCATTACGCAGTTGACCACAAAGGAGAAGCACCCCAGGGTAACCCCCGGAAATACAAAGGTCAGAACATAGGCCAGGCTGGACACTGCCGACGTACCCATACCGGCCAGGGTAATGAGCGCGATGCCCAGTGCGGAGCACACCACACCGACAAAGAACATCAGGTACCGCCCCAGCA
Source organism: Flavonifractor sp. HCP28S3_F3 (assembly GCF_052065355.1). Taxonomy (NCBI): domain Bacteria; kingdom Bacillati; phylum Bacillota; class Clostridia; order Eubacteriales; family Oscillospiraceae; genus Flavonifractor; species Flavonifractor sp. HCP28S3_F3. Next base: position 54,031 of record NZ_JBQHUF010000016.1, on the reverse strand, counting down.
GCCCATGGTGGTCCATGTTACCGCCTCCAAAAAATTATTTTTTAGTACTAATAATAGTTTAGCACCAAAAACTGGCTGGTTCAAGGGTCACATTGCCTAAATTTGGTGTATCTTTTTTGCCAATTTGACCGGACACGCCCCCCAGAAACCATAACTTGCTTTTGACAAGTTTTATACACGGAAATATGCAGGAGATGCTTTTGGTAAAGGCGGGGTAAAAACCAGCTCTATAAACGGTTTTCCACATTGTCCACATGGTTTTCCACAGTTGTGCACACCCTGTGGATATTCAGAAATCGTTGACATAAAACAAGTCAAGCAAAAAAACCACGTCGCTTTCGCCAAAGTTTTTCCCTCCCCAAGGTGGACGAAATCTGGTATAATTTGAGCAACCAAAACTTCTCTCTGAGGTGATCCCATGTCCGATACCATTGCCGCCATTGCCACCGGTCCGGCCCCTGGTGCCATCGGCATCCTGCGGCTTTCGGGACCAGAGGCCATTGCTGCCGCGTCCGCCGTGTTCCACCCCTTGGGCGGCAAGCCTTTGGAGGCTTACGGGGACCGGCAGCTGGTGTACGGTACCCTGCTGGGGGTGGACGGCGCTCCCATTGACCAGGCCCTGGCCACCATTTCCCACGGTCCCCACAGCTACACCGGGGAGGACACGGCGGAGCTGCAATGCCACGGCTCCCCCATGGTGCTGACCCTGGGGCTGGAGGCTCTGTTTGCCCAAGGAGTGCGGCAGGCGGGACCGGGAGAGTTTACCCGCCGAGCTCTGCTCAACGGGCGGCTGGACCTGGTCCAGGCGGAGGCGGTGGCCGACCTCATTGACGCGGAGACCCCCGCCGCTGTCCAGCAGGCCGCCGGACAGCTCTCCGGGGCCCTGAGCCGCCGGGTAAAGGGCATTTATGACACTCTGGTGGACCTGCTGGCCCACTTCCACGCGGTGCTGGACTACCCGGACGAGGACATCGACCCCTTCCGGGCAGACACTATCCACAAGGGGCTGGAACAGGCGAAAACGGATCTGTCCGCCCTGCTGGCCACCTACGACCGGGGTCGGTATCTGGCCGGAGGCATTCCCTGCGCTCTCATCGGCCGCCCCAACGCGGGCAAGTCCTCCCTGCTCAATGCCCTGGCGGGATATGAGCGGGCCATCGTCACCGCCGTGCCCGGCACCACCCGGGACACGGTGGAGGCCCGCTGCCGGCTGGGGAAGGTGACCCTGCGGGTCATCGACACCGCCGGCATCCGGGAGACGGCGGACGAGGTGGAGCGCATCGGGGTGGAGCGGAGCCGGGCCGCCCTGGAGGAGGCCGCCCTGGTGTTGCTTCTGTGCGACGGCTCGGTTCCTTTTACGGAGGAGGACGCCCACCTGCTGGAGGAGGCCCTCTCCCACGCCCCCACCATTCTGGTGTGGACCAAGGGGGACCTGCCCTCCTCTCCCATTCCCGTTCTGGCTCTGGATCCCATGCCCCCGGTGGTGGAGGTGAGTGTCAAAACCGGCCAGGGTCTGGAGGAGCTGGCGGCGGAGGTGGAGCGTCTGTTCCCGGCAGGGAGCCAGGGAGCGGCAGGGGAGCTGCTGACCAACGCCCGGCAGGCGGATGCCGCCCGGCGGGCTCTGGACAGCGTGGCCCGGGCGGAGGACAGCCTGTCGGCCGGGATCACCCCCGACGCCCTGCTCACCGATGTGGAGGAAGCTCTGTCCGCTCTGGGAGAGCTCACCGGCGCCAACCTGCGGGAGGATATCACCGCCCGGATCTTTGAACGTTTCTGCGTGGGAAAATAAAAAAACTGCCGCACGATGTGCGGCAGTTTTTGTTTTGCGGCTTAATTCAGGCTCCCAGTCACAGCGGCCTGGGCCACCTCTACGTCGTCCTTGTGGACATAGAAGGTGTACTCATAGGCCGGAAGGAGATCAGGGGCAGACATGCCGATGGCGCCCAAACTGGAAAGGCCCAGCGCACCCCAGGGGTGGCGGCCGCCTATGACGCCATTGCTCCCCACCGGCGGGGTGACTTCAGTCTGGCCGATGTGGAAAGGGATGCCCGCCTCAGTGAGAGCGGCGCGGATCTTCCCCACCTCCTGAGAGGACGTGGTACTGACCAGCCTCCTGCGGGCAAAAACAGGCACTTTTTCAGCCACGGGCTCACGCTCCTTTTTCGAGGATCACTCCACGATTCCGGACAGAGCGCTTTCCGCCAGCTCCATATCATCCTTGTGGACGTAAAAGGTGTACTCATAGGCTGGCAAGGGCGCGTCATAATGGAGGGCCAACCGTCCTCCATTCCCTAAAGGCGGAGTCATGTCGGACTGACCGATGTGGAAGGGAATACCCAGCTCGGTGAGAGCAGCGCGGATCTTCCCCACCTCCTGGGAGGATGTGGTGCTGAACAGCTTTCTGCGGGCCAGGACAGGAACCTTCTCTGCCATAGAATCACGCTCCTTTTCCAAAGTTTTGGGCAGATATCTGCCTTCTGACTTCAGATTATCACCAGAGCGCACCTCTGTAAAGGAGGAAAAATGCGTCTCCCGCTCAGCTCATGCGGGAAAAGTGCTCAATGGCCTTGGCAAACTCGGAAATTGTCTTGTCCGCGTCCCCGTGCTCGATGCCGTCCCGGACGCAGTGGTTAAGGTGCCCTTCCAGCACCACCTGGCCCACCTTGTGGAGGGCGCTTTTGGCGGCGTTGATCTGCATCAGCATCTCCTCGCAGGGGATGTCCTCGTCCACCATCCGGTCAATGGCGTTGAGCTGGCCGATGATCTTCCGCAGACGGCGGTGGAGGTTGTCGGCGTCCATACACTGTCTCATATTCTTTCACCCGCTCTCTGTCAAAAGGCTGCAAAAAGCCGGCGCGCCGGTGGCGCGCCGGCCGGGGGGGGCGCAAAACTCAGCTTCGCTCCTCAAAGCTGGCACCGCAGTTGCGGCAACTCACCGTGATCTTCCCCTTGCCCCGGGGCACCCGCAGGTATTGCCCGCAGTTGGGACACTTGAAGTAGCGGTGCTCCTTGTCCCGTCGAATGGTACGGCGCATCTTCACCCAGCGGATGGCGGGACCCGCCATAGCCAGGAACCGGGCGTTCTCCGCCCGGCGGCGGTCAAATCGCCGGGAGAACATACGGTATACGTCCCACACCAGCACCGCCAGGGCCACCCAGGACAGGAAGCCCATATGGGGCAGGCCGGACAGCAGGATCAGGATCACATAGAGGATGAGGAGGAAAAAGGAGAGCTGGTCGCTGCCATACCGCCCGTACATCAATTTTCTGAAAAAATTCATGAGCATGAGCTGTAGTCGTCTCCTTCAGCCTGAAAGATTAAATTTTTCTGAATATTATGATACCGCCTGCGGCTTTTTTCGTCAAGGAAGCAAACGTAAACAATATGTGAATTCAGCGGAGAAACCCCCTTGCGCCGGAGAAAAAAAGCCGGTATACTGGGTAAAAAACCATCGGAGGGCAGGATATGGGACGCATCGACAAGGAAAATTACTATCTGGACATTGCCCAGACCGTGGCAGAGCGGGCCACCTGCCTGCGGCGCCACTACGGGGCCATCATCGTGAAGAGCGATGAGATCATCGCCACCGGCTACAATGGCGCTCCCCGGGGCCGGAAAAACTGCGTGGATCTGAACTACTGCACCCGGGAGGCCCTGAACATCCCCTCCGGACAGCGGTATGAGCTGTGCCGCTCCGTCCACGCCGAGGCCAACGCCATCATCTCCGCCGCCCGGAGCGAGACCATCGGCGCCACCTTGTACATGGCCTGCGTGGATCCGGGCTCCGGCGCCCTGATCCCCGGCTCCACCTCCTGCTCCATGTGCCGCCGGCTCATCATCAACGCCGGCATCCAGCGGGTGGTCATCCGGAACACGGAAACAGACTACTCCGTGGTCCATGTGGAGGACTGGATTCGGGAGGACGACTCCCTGCCTGAACAGAACGTCTGAACTGTCCGCTTTTCCCCGGACCCCAGTGGGTCCGGGGATTTTTGTGCGCATACGAATTTCCTTGACAGAAGGATGCTCTAGGACTTAAAATAGTCTAGGTGTAGTATTTTGAAGAACGAGGGGTACGTTCTTCGGTTTTTGTGCGGTTTGGACAACCCCGCCCGGCCGCATCCGTTCAACATGCCAATTACGAACTTTGAAAATCCAAGAAAGGGAGGTGTGTTTCAACCTTGATGCAGACAATCATCGCCTGTGTGATCACCGCCGTGGTCGCACTTGCCATAGGCTTCCCCGCCGGCATCCAGTGGCGCAAGAAGGTCGCCGAGAAGGAGATCTCCAGCGCGGAGGAGGAGGCCAAGCGTATCATCAACGAGTCCATCAAGTCCGCCGAGAGCAAGAAGCGTGAGGCGCTGGTGGAGGCCAAGGAGGAGATTCTCCAGGCCCGCAACGAGTATGAGCGCGAGGTGAAGGAGCGTCGGGCTGACCTGCAGAAGCAGGAGCGCCGGCTCCAGCAGAAGGAAGAAAACCTGGACCGTAAGACCGAGAACATCGAGAAGAAGGAGGACACCCTGCAGCGCAAGCTGGCCGAGCTGGACGAAGCCCGGGAAGAGGTGGCCACCGTTAAGAAGACCCAGATGGAGGTCCTGGAGCGGATCTCCGGCTTTACCGCCGAGGAGGCTAAGAACTACCTGATCGACCAGCTGGCTGAGGAAGTGACCCACGAGTCGGCCATGAAGGTCCGGGAGATCGAGGCTCAGTTCAAGGAGGAGGCCGACCAGAAGGCCAAGGAGATCCTGTCCCTGGCCATCCAGCGCTGCGCCGCCGACCACGTGGCGGAAGCCACCGTCAGTGTGGTTCCCCTGCCCAATGACGAAATGAAGGGACGTATCATCGGCCGGGAGGGCCGCAACATCCGCACTCTGGAGACCATGACCGGTGTGGATCTGATCATCGACGACACGCCGGAGGCCATCACCGTCTCCTGCTTCGACCCGGTTCGCCGGGAGATCGCCCGCATCGCCCTGGAGAAGCTCATCCAGGACGGCCGCATCCATCCCACCCGTATCGAGGAGATGGTGGAGAAGGCCAAGCGGGAGGTAGACGCTACCATCAAGGCCGAGGGCGAGCGCGCCGTATTCGAAACCAACGTCCACGGCCTGCACCCCGAGCTGATCAAGCTGCTGGGCCGCATGCGCTACCGCACCAGCTACGGCCAGAACGTGCTCAACCACTCCATCGAGGTGTCCCATCTGGCGGGCCTCATCGCTGCCGAGATCGGCGCCGACGTAACCCAGGCCAAGCGGGCCGGTCTGCTCCACGACCTGGGCAAGTCCATCGACCATGAGGTGGAGGGCTCCCACGTGCAGATCGGCGTGGAGCTGGCCCGGAAGTACCGTGAGAATGAGGACGTGGTCCACGCCATCGAGGCCCACCACAACGACGTGGAGCCCCGCACCATCGTGGCCTGCATCGTCCAGGCCGCCGACGCTATCTCCGCCGCCCGGCCCGGCGCCCGGCGTGAAAACCTGGAGAACTATATCAAGCGTCTGGAGAAGCTGGAGGAGGTCACCTCTTCCTTCCCCGGTGTGGAGAAGTCCTATGCCATCCAGGCGGGCCGGGAGGTCCGCATCATGGTGGCTCCCGACAAGGTCAGCGAAGACCAGATGGTGCTGCTGGCCCGGGACATCGCCAAGAAGATCGAGGAAGAGCTGGAGTATCCCGGTCAGATCAAGGTGAACATGATCCGGGAGACCAAAGTGGTGGATTACGCCAAGTAAAACCAAAGAGCCCGTCCGCTTTGCGGACGGGCTCTTTTTTCATGGCATCACAGTTTGGATCTTTGCATTCAAGGCGTCTATGTCGGGGACCTCCACCGGATCGTTGGTCAGCTCCCAGTCCAGTTTCAGGGAGAGGATGCGGTATACGCTCTCATCCAGGCGTTCCTGGGAGATCCGACCGCTGTTCACCGCTTCCAGCAGGGCATCCCGGGCGGCGGTCAGGTTGTCCGCCTCATGGCACACCAGCAGCAGGTCGCAGCCCGCCTCCACCGCCAGCACCGCCGCCTCGCCCATGCCGTAGCTGTCGGACACGGCGGCCATGGTGAGGTCATCGGTACATACCACCCCGTCAAAGCCCATCTCTTCCCGCAGCAGGCCGGTGACCACCGGCTCAGACAGGGATGCGGGACGATCCGGATCAATGGCAGTCATCAGGACATGGCTCACCATGATGACCGGGATGGCCGAGTCGCCCCCCGCCGCGCCGTAGACGCAGGTGCCGTCGATGGCCTGGCGGAAGGGCACCAGCTCAAAGTCCAGCAGTTCTTCCAGGCTTTTGTCCACCACGGGCAGGCCGTAGTGGGAATCCACCGCCGTATCTCCGTGGCCGGGGAAATGCTTGGCCGCGGCAATGACTCCGCCGCTGAGGATGCCCCAGGCGGTCTCGTTGGCGGCATAGGTTACCGACTCCAGATCAGAGCCAAAGGCCCGATCTCCAATGACCGTGTTGTCCGGATTGGACCAGATATCCATCACAGGGGCAAAGTCCAGATTAAAGCCAAAGGCGGCGCATTGGGCCGCCAGGGCCTGGCCTAGGGCAAAGCAGGCGTCCATTCGCTGGTCCGGATCGGCAATCTGTCCGAACTGGTAGGCCGCCGGCAGCTCCGCCACCTCCGGCGGCATCCGATCTACCCGTCCTCCCTCCTGGTCCACGGACAGGAACAGGGGGATGTAGTCCCCGTTTAGCTCCTTCAGGCCGTTGGTCAGGGCCGTCAGCTGCTCTGCGCTTTCCACGTTGCGGCCAAAGAGGATGATACCACCCACCTGGTAGTCGGCCACAGCCTGGGTGCCGTCGTCGCCGGGCTCCAGACCGTTGATGCCCGCCACCAGCAGCTGGCTCACCTTCTGTTCCACCGTCATGTCCACCAGCAGCTCTGCTGCCGGGTCAGGGGTGGGGGTAGGCTCCGGCGTTGGGCTGGGCGTAGGCTCCGCCGTAGGGGTCGGCGTGGCCGCTGTGGGAGTGGGATCTGTGGGTGTCTGGCTGTCACAGGCCGCCAAAAGCAATACAAGCAGTAATACAGGTAGGATCAGATGCCGTTTCGTCATCGCTTTTTTCCTCCCTTACGGCGCTTGGGCACGTGCATGGCCCGGCCCCGGCCTTTTCCCTCCTTTCGGCGGGGCGGCTGGGGCTTTTCCTCTTTCCGGGATTTCCGCGGGGGGACGGGCACCCCGCCGGGCAGAATGAAGTCCACCTGGCCGGACACCGGGTCGGCGGCAGAGCACTCCACCTCCAGCTCCATGCCCAGAGTATAGCGACCGTTGGGTCCCTCAAGGGTGAGCCGGGCCTCGTCATACTCCCAGGGTCCGGCGGGCAGGGCCTCCGCAGGCAGCAGGCCCTCTACGCCACCGGCCACCATGACGAAGAGGCCGAACCGGGTAACGCCGGTAATGGCTCCGGTGAATTTCTCCCCGATCTGGTGGGACATATATTCCGCCAGGTACCGCTTTTCGATCTCCCGCTCGCTCTCCTGGGCGGCCAGCTCCCGCTGGGAGGACTGGAGGGCGGCCCGGGGCACCGCCGCAGTGAGCTTCCGACCCTCCTTGTCCCACTTGCCATCCAGGATGGCGGTGAGGATGCGGTGGACCATCAGGTCGGGATAGCGGCGGATGGGGGAGGTGAAGTGGCAGTAGTAGGGGGCGGCCAGGCCGAAGTGGCCCAGGTTCTCTCCGTCATACCGTGCCTTCATCAGGGAGCGGAGCACCATCATGGACACCGCGCCCTCCTCCGGCTTGCCCTTGGCCCAGTCCAGCAGCTTCTGCAGGCCGGGACCGTCGGCGGTTTTCAGGTCGTAACCCAGGGGCGCCACCAGGGTGCGCAGGGCGTCGGTCTTCTCCTGGGAGGGCTTTTCGTGGACCCGGTAGACGCAGGGCTTCTGGGCCCTGGACAGGTGCTCGGCCACACACTCGTTGGCGGCCAGCATAAATGCCTCAATGAGCTTTTCGCTCTCCCCCTGGCGGCGGAGCACCACCGCCACCGGCTCGCCGTTCTCATCGCACAGCACCTGGCTCTCCTGAGTCTCCAGGTCCAGGCCGCCCCGACGGCGGCGGCGGCCGTCCAGGATCTTGGCCAGGGCGGCCATGTCCTTCAGCATGGGCAGAATGTGGTCATATTTTACCGCCAGGGCGGGATCTTCCTCCGCCAGCAGCTTGTTGCAGTCCCCATAGGTCATCCGCTCGGTGGACCGGATCACCGATTTGGCGATCTGGTGGTCCACTACGGCCCCCTCCCGGTCCAGGGTCATGATGCAGGACAGGGCCAGCCGGTCCACCTGGGGGTTGAGGGAGCAGATGCCGTTGGACAGAGCCTCAGGCAGCATGGGCACAACCTGGTCGGCAAAATACACCGAGGTGCCCCGCTCGTAGGCCTCCAGGTCCAGGGGAGTACCCGGCTGCACATAGTGGCTTACGTCGGCGATGTGGACACCCAGCACCCAGCGGCCTTTGTCGTCCTGCTCCAGACTCACCGCGTCGTCAAAATCCTTGGAGGAGGCCCCGTCGATGGTGATGATGGTCTTGTCCCGCAGGTCCAGACGGCCCGCCATGGCGGCAGTCTGGACGAATTGGGGGATGGCCCGGGTCTGCTCCATCACCTCCGGGGGAAAGTCCCGGTGGATGTCGTGACTGTACAAAATGGCGGCTACGGCGCTCTGACGCTGGTCGGCGGGGCCGAAGGTCTCCTTCAGGGTGCCCATGGGGGGCCGGCGGTCCCCGCCGAAGCTGGTCATGGACACCGCCGCCCGCTCTCCCGCCCGCAGGCTGCGGCGGCGGGTCACCACCTGGATCAGGCTGGGCAGCCGTTCACTGTCCGGACGCAGCCACAGGGCGTGGTCGTGCTTCTCCAGCACGCCTACCACCGTCTTGTTGGCCCGCTCCAGCACCTGGGTCACCTTGGCCACCCGGCGGCCGGTCTGGGGGTCCTCCTCAGTAATACGGACGGACACCGTGTCCCCGTTCCAAGCGCCGCCCTGGGCTCGGGGCGGAATGAAGCAGTCCTCCCCTTCCTCGGGGATCAAAAAGCCAAAGCCACGGCCAGTAGCCTGATATCTGCCGATCAATTCCTCTGATCGATCCATAAACATTTCCTTTCTATTACGTACTTTTCTGTATTATACCCCTGTTGGGGGCCGCGCTCAACAAAAAAACGCCCTTCCGAAGTCGGAAGGGCGTTTTTCTCGGTTTCTCAGAGCAGGCAGATGACAAAGGTCAGGACCATAAATCCAATGGCAACCCACTTGGTCAGCTTGGCCAGCTTGGCGTCCCAGGTCTTGGCCTTGTTCTTGGCCATAAAGGTATCCGCCACACCGGCGATAGCGCCGGACAGGCCCGCGCTCTTGCCGGACTGCAGCAGCACCACGGCGATGAGGAACAGGCAGGCAGCCACATCAATAATGCTCAGAACCAGCTTGGTGATATCCACGCTACATCGTCCTTTCGACCCCGGCATGGGGTTTGTTGCTATCCTTAGGCGCGTCAAAACTGCGCCTACTCTCACACGTAAGAGGTATGATAGCACATTTTCAGGCCGATTGCAAGGGTTTTTTCATACTTTCACCGGGAAGTGCGCAAGATCCTGCGGCTGCCCCAACATGTAGCAAGGAAGTAGCCGCCGTATACCACCACCAGCAGCAGGGCGGTCATGACAGAGGATGCGGCAGCGTCCACTTTGCCCACCTCGGCAATCACGGCGTTGGCGGCAGTCATGCCCACCGCCGCGTGGACCAGAGCCAGGGACAGGGGAAGGAAGAAGGCCAGGAACACCTGGGCGGTGACCGCCCGGCCCCGCATTTTAGCCGGAGCGCCCAGCAGAGAGAGCACCCGGTACTGACCGGCGGAATCGGCGGCCTGAGTGAGCTGCTGGAGGGCCAGCACCGCCGCCGCGGCCAGCAGGAACACCACACCCAGGTATAGGCCGATGAAAAGCACCAGCACTTTGGTGCCCATCAGGTCCATCCAGTTCTGCAGCTTGCTGGACCAGCTGAAGCCACCCAGCTGTGCCAGGCCGGACAGTGCCTCATCAAATTTTTCCTCGGCGGCGCTCTTGTCCCCGGCATAGTCGGCCAGGAAGTAGTAGTAGTTCAGCGAGGTAGTCTGGTCGCCCTGGTCAGAGGCCACCTTCAGCCACTCCCGCTCCAGGAAGGCATCTGCCTCTTTCTTCCCCCAGCGCTCCACGATGGCGTCATAGTCGGCCTGGGTCAGGGTGTTGGACTGCTCCCCCTGATAAACGGGGAAGGAGAACCAGGCGGAACACTCGGTCTCCGGGTCAAAGCCGCCCTCCTTTAAAACAGCCGCTAGGTCGGGCTGGGGATCCTCCGGCTCATTCCAGAAGATCAGCTGCACATCTCGGGGGTACATCTCATTGGTCATCTGTTCCACCGTGTTGTTCAGGCCCACCGAGCTGGCGGTGATGCCAATGGCCAGCAGCAGCATGAGGCAGATCACCGTCATGGAGCGGTAGGTGGTGTTGATGCGGGCGTTGAACTGCCGCAGCACGAACATGTTGAGGTTTTTGTACCACAGTCCCTTACTGCTCTGGCAGATCCGCAGCAGGAAGCCGGACAGGGACCGGAAGAACAGCAGGGTACCCAGGCTGCCCAGTCCGATCATCACCCAGAACAGGGCGTCCACCCGCAGCAGGCCCCGGGTGAGCAGCATGGCGTAGGCGATGACCAGCAAGATAATCCCCGCCAGAAACAGGGCCACCGACGCTCCCAGGCTCTGCTGCCGCAGGGTCTGGTTCACCCGGTTGGCCTGCATCAGGTCGATGAGCTTGCACCGGGAGACGGCGAAAGCGTGGTACACCATCACCAGCAGGAAAATAGCGGCAAAGGCCAGGGCCGTCTTGACCAGAGCGGAGATGGAGACGGAAAAGGTAAAGAAGGTCATGGGCACGGCGAACAGTCCGGCGGTGAAGGCACTGAGCCCCCAGGCGGCCAGCACGCCCAGCACCAGCCCCAGCGCCAGGGCGAAAGCGCCGATGCACACTGTCTCGGCCAGCAGCAGACGGGCCACCTGCCACCGCTCCATACCCAGCAGCAGATAGGTGCCCAGCTCCTTTTTCCGGCGGCGGATCAGAAAGCCGGAGGCGTAGAGGATCAAAAAGGCCAGCACCACCCACACGAAGACGGACAGCATGCCGATCAGGTTTTTAATGGAGTCCACGATATAGACTCTGGGGCTCTGAGCCAGATAGCGGAGCACCGACTGGTTCTCCAGGGCGTTGAACACGTAGAACAGGCATACGCCGAAGACGATGGTGAGGAACCAAACACCGTAATCCTTTACGCTGCGGCGGACGTTTTTGAGGGCCAGCTTAGAGAACATCACTCTGGTCACCTCCCAGCCGGGTCACCACGTCGATGATCTGTCGGAAGAATTCCTTGCGGCTCTGTCCGCCCCGCTCCAGCTGAGTGAGTACGGCTCCATCCTGAAGGAAGAGGATGCGGTGGCAGTAGCTGGCGGTAAAAGCGTCATGGGTGACCATCAGAATGGTGGCCTCCCGCTGGCTGTTCAACGCCTCGAACCGGTCCAGCAGCAGCTTGGCGGACTTGGAGTCCAGAGCTCCGGTGGGCTCGTCGGCCAGCACCAGAGCGGGGCTGGTGACAATGGCCCGGGCCGCCGCCGTGCGCTGGCGCTGGCCGCCGGACATCTGGTAGGGGTATTTGCTCATACAGTCGGCAATCTCCAGCAGCTGAGCGGTCTCCTGTACCTTTTTCTCCACCAGGCTTGGGGCAGTCCCCCGGATGGTGAGGGCCAGGGCGATATTTTCAAAGGCGGTGAGGGTGTCCAGCAGATTGCAGTCCTGGAACACAAAGCCCAGCCGCTCCCGCCGGAACCGGGAGACCTGCTTGGGCTTCATCCGGGTCACCTCTTTCCCCTCCACCCAGATCTTGCCGGCGGTGGGGCTGTCGATGGTGGACACGCAGTTGAGCAGGGTGGACTTGCCGCTGCCCGACGCACCCATGATGCCTACAAATTCCCCCTGCGCTACCTCAAAGCTCACATCGTCAATGGCCCGGGTCAGGCTGCCCTTGCCGCCGTACTCCCGCACCAGATGCTCTACACGCAGAATCGATTCCATTTTTGTTCCTCCCTGTTGATTTGCTCTCAGGATAACAAAAACTTCTTAAAAAGATGTAAAAACCCTCTTACCCTTTTGTGAAGCCTTTCCCACGAATTTCTTGCAGCGAATCAAAAAAATTTTAAGTAGTCCTTGATTTTTTTCTTTCCTCCTTTATAATGAAATTAGCAACACTAATATTATTTCAGGAGGGATTTCTCATGAATCAGACCATTACCGCTACCAACGCTCCCGCCGCCGTGGGCCCCTACTGCCACGCCAAGCTGGCTGGCAACACCCTGTACACCTCCGGCCAGCTGGGCCTGATCCCCGCCACCGGGGAGCTGCCCGCCGGTGTTGAGGCCCAGGCCCGTCAGGCTCTGGACAACCTGGGCGCCGTGCTGAAGGCCGGCGGCATGGACTTCTGCGACGTCACCAAGACCACCGTGTTCCTGGCCGACATCAACGACTTCGCCGCCATCAACGCCATCTACGCCGAGTACTTCACCGGCGAGGCTCCCGCCCGCTCCTGCGTGCAGGTTGCCGCCCTGCCCAAGGGCGCCCTGTTCGAGATCGAGGCTGTTGCCGTCAAGTAAGAATCGCTCCGCAAAAAGCGGCCGTCCATCCGGGCGGCCGCTTTTTTAAACCCCGCAGTTCATTCATCGGCGCTTTATAGCGTATTGCCGCCCTACGCCTGTAAGCTTTTGTCTGTTTTGCACAATTTCTTGTCCCACTTTTTGGCTGCCGCACTTGATTTTTTCCTTGCATCCACCGCCTAAATCGGTTATAGTTTGGTTGTAAAAATTATTGTTTGTGCTAAAAAAATTTTGTGAGGTGAAAGGAATGGGTACCCCAAAACTGAACAGCACTGATACCGTATTCCAGTGGAAAGGCATTCCCCAGCCGGGCCAGCTGGTCCCTCTGGGTCTGCAGCACGTGGTGGCGGCCGTAGTGGGCATCATTACCCCCGCTATTCTGGTCTCCAACACCTGCGGCCTGTCCGAGGCGGAAAAGACGCTGATGATCCAGGTCTCCCTGATCCTGACCGCCCTGGCCACCCTGCTCCAGCTCTTCCCCATTTTCGGACGGATCGGTTCCGGCCTGCCCGTCATCATGGGTATCAGCTTTGCGTACATCCCCACCCTTCAGGCTATCGGCGCGGAATTTGACATCGCCACCATCCTGGGCGCTGAGATCGTAGGCGGCATCGTTGCCATCATCTTCGGCATTTTCGTCAAGTGGATCCGTCCCCTGTTCCCGCCCCTGGTCACCGGTACTGTCATCTTCACCATCGGCCTGTCCCTCTATCCCACCGCTGTGAAGTACATGGCCGGCGGCGCCGGCACTGAGTGGTTCGGCAACGTGAAGAGCTGGGTGGTGGCGCTCGTCACTCTGGCCGTTGTGGTTGTCCTGTCCAACTTTACCAAAGGTATCTTCAAGCTGGGCGCCATTCTCTTCGGCATGATCGTGGGTTATATCCTGGCCTACTTCCTGGGCATCGTGGATCTGTCCGGCATCGGCTCCTCCGCATGGTTTGCCCTGCCCGAGGTCATGCCCTTTGAGATCAAGTTTGTGCCCTCCGCCTGCGTCTCCCTGGCTATCGTATACGTGGTCAACGCGGTGCAGACCATCGGCGACCTGTCCTCCATCACCATGGGCGGCATGGACCGGATGCCCTCTGACAAGGAACTGTCCGGCGGCATCATCGGCCAGGGCATCATGAGCATCCTGGGCGCCTTCTTCGGCGGCCTGCCCACCGCCTCTTACAGCCAGAACGTGGGTATCGTCACCGTCAACAAGGTCATCAACCGGGCTGTGTTCGTGCTGGCCTCCCTGATCCTGCTGGTGGCCGGTCTGGTACCCAAGTTCGCCTCCCTGCTGACCACCATTCCCCAGTGCGTTATCGGCGGCGCCACCATCTCCGTGTTCGCCACCATCACCATGACCGGTATCCGTATGATCACTGAGGGCGGCTTTACCCCCCGGAAGAGCTCCGTGGTTGGCCTGTCCGTGGCTCTGGGCGTGGGCATCACTCAGGTGTCCGGCTGCCTGGCCGGCGAAGGCTTCCCCGCCTGGGTCAACACCGTGTTCGGCTCCTCCTCCGTGGTGGTTGCCACCATCATGGCCATCATCCTCAACCTGATCCTGCCCAAGGAGAAATCCTCCAAGTAACAAAAAGCGCCCGGCTCCGTAAGGAGCCGGGCACTTTCCAGATTATTTTTACTCTTTGGCCTCGTCAATGTAGCTGTACAGGGTATATTTGGAGATGCCGAAGAACTTGCACACCTTGTCGCCGCTCTTGGTAATGAGGAAGGCGCCGGTGTCGTTGAGGAACTGCACCGCCTTCACCTTGTCCTCCTTGGTCATGAGGGCCACCGGCTTGCCCACGATCTTCACGCTCTGCTGGATCAGCTCGTCCAGCAGGTCGGACACGTTGCGGGAGATGGCCTCCGGCTCCTTCTCCTCCGGCTCGGTGGCGGTAAACTGCTTCAGGGCGGTCTCCATGGCCAGCATCAGGGTAATGTCGTAGTTGATGCCGAAAATACCGATGGGCGCGCCATCGTCGTCCCGAATGTAGATGGTGGTGGACTTGAGGATCTTGCCGTCCTTCGTCTTGGTCAGGTAGCTCAGGTGGTCCTGAAGCTCACTGTTCTCCCCCCGCAGAGCTTCCAGCACCACATGGGAGGGACCATCCCCCACCTTACGGCCGGTGACCTGTCCGTTCTCGATGGCGACGATAGAGCTCTCCGGATCGTTGGTGGCCAGGTCGTGGACCACCACCTCGCAGTTGGGTCCAAACTGGCTGGCGATCCCCTTGGCCAGTTTGAACAGGAATTGCAGGGTCGAGGCTTCTAACATGTACGTCTCTCCTTTGCTGGAAATTGTCGTTTCCCGTTGCTTTTATTTTACCACAGGCCGCCGTAATTGCAATAAAATTATGTGGCCTAAAAATTTTTTAGTTTTTCTCACAAAGGTGTTGCATGCCCGTGCTTTTCGTGGTAATATAGACCCGTAGAGCAAAAATATTCTGTTCATGTTTCACAAATTTTCATCATTTTGGTTGTGGCTGCAACGGAGTGCTTTGCGCACGGGCTGGATGGACCTGGAATTCGTCTGGAGGTTGCGCGCACACCGCCGCCTCTCACAGGAAACCGGCGTCCATTCTGGTTGGAATGGACGTTTTTTTCGTGCAAAAATGAACATCTTATTGTAATAGGAGGAACTGCACATGCTGCTGATCGGAAACGGAAAACTGATTACCCGGGACCAGGCGCTGCCTTATCTGGGGGACGGCGCGGTGGTGCTGGACGGTGAGATCGTCAAAGAAGTAGGTACCCTGGCCGACATGAAGGCCAAGTATCCCGACGCCGAGTTCGTGGACGCCAAGGGCGGAGTTATCATGCCCGGTCTCATCAACGTCCACACCCATATTTACTCCGGCCTGGCCCGCGGCCTGGCCATCGAGGGCAACAACCCCACCAACTTCCTGGAGGTCCTGGAGGGCATGTGGTGGAACATCGACCGCCACCTGACCCTGGACGGCACCCGGGCTTCCGCCTACGCCACCGTGCTGGACTGCATCCGGGACGGCGTGACCACCATCTTCGACCACCACGCCTCCTTCTGCGAGATCCCCGGCTCCCTGTTCGCCATCAAGGACGTGTGCCAGGAGCTGGGCATCCGTGCCAACCTGTGCTACGAGGTCTCCGAGCGGGACGGCGAGGAGAAGACCCGCCAGTCCATCCAGGAGAACGCCGACTTCGCCAAGTGGGCCAAGGAGCAGGACGACGACATGATCAAGGCCATGTTCGGCGGCCACGCCCTGTTCACCATCTCCGACAAGACCTTTGAGGAGATGGTAAAGGCCAACGACGGCATGACCGGTTTCCACATCCACGTGGCCGAGGGCATGAACGACGTGTACGACTCCCTGCGCAACTACGGCTGCCGCCCGGTGAACCGTCTGCTGTACAACGGCATCCTGGGCGAGAAGACCATGCTGGGCCACTGCATCCACGTCTCTCCCGCCGAGCTGGACATCATCAAGGAGACGGGCACCATGGTGTGCCACAACCCGGAGTCCAACATGGGCAACGCGGTGGGCTGCTCCCCGGTGCTCCAGATGTACGGCAAGGGCATCCTCATCGGCCTGGGCACCGACGCCTACACCCACGACATGCTGGAGAGCCTGAAGGTTCTGCTGCCCATGCAGCGCCACAACGCCGCCCTGCCCAACGTGGGCTGGTGCGAGGCCACCGGCATGCTGTTTGAGAACAACGCCAAGATCTGCTCCCGGTACTTCAAGAAGCCTCTGGGCGTGCTCAAGCCCGGCGCCGCCGCCGACGTGATCGTCATGGACTACAAGCCCTTCACTCCCTTCTCCGCCGAGAACATCGACGGCCACATGCTCTTCGGCATGATGGGCAAGAACTGCCGCACCACCATCATCAACGGCAAGGTACTCTACAAGGACCGCGAGTTCGTGGGCATCGACGAAGAGCGTATCAACGCCTGGACCATGGAGCAGGCCAAGAAGCTGTGGGGCGAGCTGAATCATCGCACCTACTGATAAAATTTGATTGTATCAAAATTGGAGGTCGAATCATATGAGCGACATTATGCGCCCCATTCCGTTTTCCAACCTGATGAACTGGATCCTGTCCGAGTACAAGAGCCAGGGTTCCATCTTCGGCGTGTCCAAGCTGGTGAAGCATGACAATGGCAAGGCCCTGCCCATGTTCAAGGAGAAGATCGAGTCTCCCTACGGCCCCGCCGCCGGCCCCCACACCCAGCTGGCTCAGAACCTCATCGCCGCCTACGCCGCCGGCGCCCGGTTCTTCGAGCTGAAGACCGTGCAGATCATGGACGGCGACGAGCTCTCCAAGTGCGTGGCCAAGCCCTGCATCACCGCCGCCGACGAGTGCTACAACTGCGAGTGGTCCACCGAGCTGTACGTGCCCCAGGCCTATGACGAGTACGTGAAGGGCTGGTTCGCCTGCAAGCTGCTGGCCAAGGAGCTGGGTCTGGGCGATCCCGACGGCTTCGTGTTCAACATGAGCGTGGGCTACGACCTGGCGGGTATCAAGAGCGAGAAGATCGACAAGTACATCGAGGGCATGAAGGACGCCTCCGGCAGCGCCGTGTGGCAGGAGTGCATGGACTGGGCCCTGAACAACCTGGACAAGTTCCAGAACGTGGACGAGGCTTATGTGAAGGCCATCTCTCCCAAGGTGTCCGACTCCATCACCGAGTCCACCCTCCACGGCTGCCCTCCCGACGAGATCGAGCGCATCGCCACCTACCTCATCACCGAGAAGAACCTGAACACCTACGTCAAGTGCAACCCCACCCTGCTGGGCTATGAGTTTGCCCGCAAGACCCTGGACGGCCTGGGCTTCGACTACATCGCCTTTGACGACCACCATTTCGTGGAGGACCTGCAGTGGGCCGACGCGGTGCCCATGTTCCAGCGGCTGATGAAGCTGACTGCCGAGCGGGGCCTGGAGTTCGGCGTGAAGCTGACCAACACCTTCCCCGTGGACGTGAAGGCCGGCGAGCTGCCCAGCGAGGAGATGTACATGTCCGGCCGCTCCCTGTACCCCCTGTCCCTGTCCCTGGCTGGCAAGCTGGCCAAGGAGTTCGGCGGCAAGCTGCGCATCTCCTACTCCGGCGGCGCCGACTACTACAACATCAAGGACCTGTTCAACGCCGGCATCTGGCCCATCACCATGGCCACCACCGTGCTCAAGTCCGGCGGCTATCAGCGGTTCAGCCAGATCGGCAACCTGCTGATGGATATCGACTACGGCCCCTGGGGCGGTGTGGACCCCGCCAAGGTGGAGGGCATGGTCACTGCCTTCGCCGCTGACAACCACTACCAGAAGCCCATGAAGCCTATCCCCAGCCGCAAGACCGACAAGAAGGTGCCCCTCATCGACTGCTTCTCCGCCCCCTGCCGCAACGGCTGCCCCATTGAGCAGGACATCCCCGCCTACCTGATGCGGGTGAACGCCGGCAAGTTTGAGGAGGCTCTGGAGATCATCACCCACCGCAACGCCCTGCCCTTCATCACCGGCACCATCTGCTCTCACCGCTGCCAGGACAAGTGCATGCGCAACGCCTACGAGGAGAGCGTGTATATCCGCACCCAGAAGCTGAAGGCCGCCGAGGGCGGGTTCGACGCCCTGCTGCCCAAGCTGAAAGCCGGCGCTCCCGTGGCCGGCAAGAAGGTTGCCGTCATCGGCGGCGGCCCCGCCGGTATGTCCGCCGCCTACTTCCTGGGCCGCTCCGGCGTGGATGTCACCGTGTTTGAGCGCAAGGACTCCCTGGGCGGCATCGTCCGCCATGTGATCCCCGCCTTCCGCATCAGCGACGAGGCCATCGACAACGATGTGAAGCTGATGAACGCCATGGGCGTGAAGGTGGAGCTGAACACCGAGGTCAAGGACGTGCAGGAGCTCTTTAAGCAGGGCTACACCCACGTGATCCTGGCCACCGGCGCCTGGACCAAGGGCAGCGCCGGTCTGGAGTACGGCGAGGAAATGAACGTCATCGAGTTCCTGGAGGCCGCCAAGAAGAACCCCCGCAGCCTGAATCTGGGCAAGCATGTTGTGGTCATCGGCGGCGGCAACACCGCCATGGACGCCGCCCGGGCTGCCAAGCGCATCCCCGGCGTGGAGACCGTGTCCCTGGTGTACCGCCGCACCAAGCGGTACATGCCCGCCGATCAGGAGGAGCTGGAGTTCGCCCTGGAGGACGGCGTGGAGTTCCAGGAGCTGCTGGCTCCCGTGGGCGTGAAGGACGGCGTGCTCACCTGCCACGTGATGGAGCTGGGTGCTCCCGACGCCTCCGGCCGCCGGTCCCCCGTGGACACCGGCAAGGTGGCTGAGGTGCCCGCCGATACCGTCATCACCGCCGTGGGCGAGAAGGTGGACACCGCTCTGTACACCGCCAACGGTCTGGAAGTGGACAAGAGAGGCAAGGCCGTGGTGAACGCCGACACCCTGGAGTCCTCCGTGAAGAACGTGTTCGTCATCGGCGACGGCATGAAGGGCCCCGGCACCGTGGTGGAGGCCATTGCCGACGCCACCAAGGCCGCCCGGGCCATCGAGAACTTCGACGTGGACACCTATGTGGAAAAGAACGTGAACCCCGACTACCAGAAACCCCTGGCCAAGCGGGGCGAGCTGTGCAGCGACTGCAAGAGCTGCGAGGATATCCGCTGCCTGGGCTGCGCCACCGTGTGCGAGACCTGCACCGAGGTGTGCCCCAACCGTGCCAACGTGGCCGTGGCGGTGCCCGGCATGCGTCAGCGTCAGATCATCCACGTGGACGGCATGTGCAACGAGTGCGGCAACTGCGGCACCTTCTGCCCCTACGACTCCCGCCCCTACAAGGATAAGTTCACCCTGTTCTGGAGCGAGGAGGACTTCAACAACAGCGAGAATCAGGGCTTCCTGAAGCTGGACGGCACCAACACCCGGGTGCGTCTGGACGGCCAGGTGAAGGAGTACGACGTGGCCGATGCGAACTGCGGCCTGTACGATCCTCTCCGCCGCCTGATCTGCGCGGTGTACGACAACTACAGCTATCTGCTGAAATAAGAGTGGAAAAGCCTGCCGCCCTTTCGGGCGGCGGGCTGTTCCCGCATCAGAAAAGAGGTACCTCACATGAGCGAGAGCTATTCCTTTACCGTCAACGGCGTCCTGCGTACCACCGAGGAGGATAAACCCCTGCTGCGCTACCTGCGGGAGGACCTCCATCTGACTTCGGTCAAAGACGGCTGCAGCGAGGGCGCCTGCGGCACCTGCACCATCGTGGTGGACGGCAAGGCCGTCCGCTCCTGCATCCTCACCACCAAGAAGGCGGTGGGTAAGACCATCCTCACCGTAGAGGGCCTGAGTTATGACGAGCAGGAGGCCTTTGTGTACGCCTTCGGCTCGGTGGGCGCGGTGCAGTGCGGCTTCTGCATTCCCGGCATGGTGATGTCGGGCAAGGCTTTAATCGACCAGAACCCCAATCCCACCGAGGCCGAGATCAAAAAGGCCATCCGGGGCAACGTGTGCCGCTGCACCGGCTACAAGAAGATTATCGAGGGCATCTCCCTGGCCGCCGCCATCCTCCGCGGGGACGAGAAGATCGACCCCACCCTGGAGGGCGGAGACCGCTACCAGGTGGGCGACCGTGCCTTCCGCACCGACGTGCGGGAGAAGGTGCTGGGCACCGGCGAGTACTGCGACGATGTGCGGATGGACGGCATGGTGTACGGCTCCGCCGTCCGCTCCCAGTATCCCCGTGCCAGGATCCTGGACATCGACGCCTCTGAGGCCCTGGCCATGCCCGGCGTGCTGGCCGTGCTCACCGCCGACGACGTGCCCAACAACAAGGTGGGCCACATCCAGCAGGACTGGGATGTGTTCATCGCCAAGGGCGACATCACCCGCTGCGTGGGCGACGCCATCTGCATGGTGGTGGCGGAGAATGAGGACATTCTTCGCGAGGCCAAGAAGCTGGTGAAGATCGACTACGAGCCTCTGGAGCCGGTGCGCACCATTCAGGAGGCCATGGCGGAAAATGCTCCCCTGGTCCACTCCAAGGGCAACCTGTGCCAGCAGCGCCACGTGACCCGGGGCGACGCCAAGACCGCCCTGGCCAACTCCAAGTACGTGGTGACCCAGAGCTACCAGACCCCCTTCACCGAGCACGCCTTCCTGGAGCCCGAGTGCGCGGTGGCCTTCCCCTACAAGGACGGGGTGAAGGTGTACACCTCCGACCAGGGCGTGTACGACACCCGGAAGGAGATCTCCATCATGCTGGGCTGGGATCCCGAGCGCATCGTGGTGGAGAACAAGCTGGTGGGCGGCGGCTTCGGCGGCAAGGAGGACGTGTCGGTGCAGCATCTGGCTGTCCTGGCCGCCCTCAAGCTGGAGCGCCCGGTGAAGGTGAAGCTGACCCGGCAGGAGTCCATCAACTTCCACCCCAAGCGCCACTATATGGAGGGCACCTTCACCCTGGGCTGTGACGAGAACGGTATCTTCACCGGCCTGGACTGCGAGATCTACTTCGACACCGGTGCCTATGCCTCCCTGTGCGGCCCGGTGCTGGAGCGTGCCTGCACACACTCCGTAGGCCCCTACTGCTACCAGAACACCGATATCCGGGGCTTCGGCTACTACACCAACAATCCTCCCGCCGGCGCTTTCCGGGGCTTCGGCGTGTGCCAGAGCGAGTTCGCCCTGGAGTCCAACATCAACCTGCTGGCTGAGAAGGTGGGCATCTCCCCCTGGGAGATCCGCTACCGCAACGCCATCGAGCCGGGCAAGGTGCTGCCCAACGGGCAGATCGCCGACTGCTCCACCGCTCTAAAGGAGACTCTGCTGGCCGTCAAGGACGCCTATGAGGCCAACAAGGATCACGCCGGCATTGCCTGCGCCATGAAGAACTCCGGCGTGGGCGTGGGCCTGCCTGACAAGGGCCGGGCCAAGGTGGTCATCCGCAACGGCGTCGTGGAGCTGTACTCCGCCGCCTCCGACATCGGCCAGGGCTGCTTCACCGTCTTTGTGCAGATCATGGCTCAGACCCTGGGCCTGCCCAAGGAGAAGCTGAAGAACATGGGCGCCAACTCTGAGGTGGCTCCCGACTCGGGCACCACCTCCGGCTCCCGCCAGACCCTCATCACCGGCGAGGCTGTGCGCATGGTGTGCGAGGACGTGAAGAAGGATCTGGACGCCGCGGGCGGCGACCTGAGCAAGCTGGAGGGCAAGGAGTACTTTGCCGAGTTCTTCGATCCCACCGACAAGCTGGGCGCCGACGTGCCCAACCCCAAGAGCCATGTAGCCTACGGCTTTGCCACCCACGTGGTCATCCTGGACGACGAGGGCAAGGTGAAAGAGGTCTATGCGGCCCACGACTCCGGCAAGGTGGTCAACCCCATCTCCATCCAGGGCCAGATCGAGGGCGGCGTGCTCATGGGCCTGGGCTACGCCCTCACCGAGAAGTTCACTCTGAAGGACTGCGTGCCTCAGGTGAAGTTCGGCACCCTGGGTCTGATGCGGGCCGATCAGATCCCCGACATCCACGCCATCTACGTGGAGAAGGAGGAGCTGCTCCCCTTCGCCTACGGTGCCAAGGGCATCGGCGAGATCGCCACCATCCCCACCGCTCCGGCGGTGCAGGGCGCCTACTACGCCCGGGATCACATCCTGCGTACCTCCCTGCCCATGGAGGACACCTTCTACAACAAGAAAAAATAACCCCGACTTTTCCTCCCTCCGCGAAGGCCAGGCGGCCCTCCCCAGGGCCCTGGTCCGGCGGCTTTTCCCGCCCCGAACCAGGGCCCATTTTTCTCCTCTTGCTGTAAAGTGTGAAAGGGCATAGGGGCTAGCGCCCCAACGGTTTGCCCAGTACCAAAAAAATTTTTAGCTTTACATGAAATTTTTTAGTTTTCCCTCTTGACATCTGCTCCACACGTGGTATGATTGTGTCAGAAATAAGCTAAAAAATCAGTAGGCTTCAAAAACATTTTGGAGGCGACAGTCCGATGAAAGACCAGATCAAATGGGTCCTGAACAAGATGCCCAAGAGCGAGGACAAGCAGCTTGATGTGATGTCCCTGTCCAACGTGGCGAAGGCCCGCTTCTTCCACAGCTCCTTCCCCCAGTACTCCATCACCCCCCTGGCTCAGCTGGAGGGCATGGCCAAGTACCTGGGCCTGGGCGGCGTGTACGTGAAGGATGAGTCCTACCGCTTCGGCCTGAACGCCTTTAAGGTGCTGGGCGGCTCCTTCGCCATGGCTAAGTACATTGCCAAGGAGATGGGCCGGGACGTATCCGAGATGACCTACGACTACCTGACCAGCGAGGCCTTCCGCAAGGAGTTCGGCCAGGCCACCTTCTTCACCGCCACCGACGGCAACCATGGCCGCGGCGTGGCATGGGCCGCCAACAAGCTGGGCCAGAAGGCCGTGGTACATATGCCCAAGGGCAGCGCCAAGTCCCGCTTTGACAACATCGCCAAGGAGGGCGCCAAGGTCACCATCGAGGAAGTCAACTACGACGACTGCGTACGCATGGCCGCCGCCGAGGCTGAGCAGACCGAGCACGGCGTCATCGTGCAGGATACCGCCTGGGACGGCTACGAGGAGATCCCCTCCTGGATCATGCAGGGCTACGGCACCATGGCCAACGAGGCCGCCGATCAGCTCCGCCAGGTGGGCATCAACCGGCCCACTCACGTGTTCGTGCAGGCCGGTGTCGGCTCTCTGGCCGGCGCTGTGGTGGGTTACTTCACCAACCTGTTCCCCAACGATCCTCCCAAGTTCGTAGTGATGGAGGCCCGTGCCGCCGACTGCCTGTATCAGGGCGCTCTGGCCAATGACGGCAACCCCCGCATCGTCACCGGCGACCTGCAGACCATCATGGCCGGCCTCGCCTGCGGCGAGCCCAACACCATCTCCTGGGATATCCTGCGCAACCATGTGTCCGCCTTCGTCTCCTGCCCCGACTGGGTGTCCGCCAAGGGCATGCGGATGCTGGGCGTGCCGGTGAAGGGCGACCCCACCGTGATCTCCGGCGAGTCCGGCGCTGTGGGCATGGGCTGCCTGGACGCCATCATGTGCGACGACACCTACAAAGAGCTGCGTGAGGCTCTGGAGCTCAACCGCTTCAGCCAGGTGCTCATGTTCTCCACCGAGGGCAACACCGATCCTCTGAAGTTCCGCCGGGTGATCTGGGACGGCGAGTATCCCACCACCGAGACTCCCCAGCACCCCTATCAGTAATTGAGCATAACCCGTACGGGATGAAGTAAAGGAAAAATTTTAAGATTTGGAGGTCATTACCATGGATTTTGAGAAGATCAAAGCCGCCGCCGAAGGTTATAAGGCCGACATGACCCGCTTCCTGCGGGCCATGATCTCCCACCCCAGCGAGAGCTGCGAGGAGAAGGAAGTTGTCGCCTGCATCAAGGCTGAGATGGAGAAGCTGGGCTATGACGAGGTCGAGGTGGACGGCCTGGGCAACGTCATCGGCTGGATGGGCCAGGGCGACAAGATCATCGCCATCGACTCCCACATCGACACCGTGGGCATCGGCAACATCAACAACTGGACCCACGACCCCTACGAGGGCTATGAGGACGACGAGGTCATCTACGGCCGCGGCGGTTCCGACCAGGAGGGCGGCATGGCTTCCGCCACCTACGGCGCCAAGATCATGAAGGATCTGGGCCTGATCCCCGCCGGCTACAAGATCATGGTTGTGGGCTCCGTGCAGGAAGAGGACTGCGACGGCATGTGCTGGCAGTACATCGTCAACAAGTTCTTCCCCGCCAAGGGCATCAAGAAGGAGCAGGTTGAGTTCGTTATCTCCACCGAGCCCACCGACGGCGGCATCTACCGCGGTCACCGCGGCCGTATGGAGATCCGCGTGGACGTGAAGGGCGTGTCCTGCCACGGCTCCGCTCCCGAGCGCGGCGACAACGCCATCTACAAGATGGCCGACATTCTCCAGGACGTGCGCGCCCTGAACGAGAACGACGACGCCGACTCCACCGAGATCAAGGGCCTGGTGAAGATGCTCAACCCCAAGTACAACCCCGAGCACTACGAGGACGCCCGCTTCCTGGGCCGCGGCACCTGCACCACCAGCCAGATCTTCTACACCTCTCCCAGCCGCTGCGCTGTGGCTGACTCCTGCTCCATCTCCATCGACCGCCGCATGACCGCTGGCGAGACCTGGGATTCCTGCCTGGACGAGATCCGCAACCTGCCCAACGTGAAGAAGTACGGCGACGACGTGAAGGTTTCCATGTACATGTACGACCGTCCCTCCTGGACCGGTGAGGTGTACGAGACCGAGTCCTACTTCCCCACCTGGATCAACAAGGAGAACGCCGCTCACGTGCAGGCTCTGGTGGACGCCCACCACGCTCTGTTCGGCGAGAAGCGCATCGGGCCCGACGGCGCCATGCACCTGCGCAACCGTCCTCTGATCGACAAGTGGACCTTCTCCACCAACGGTGTTGCCATCCAGGGCCGCTACGGCATCCCCTGCGTAGGCTTCGGCCCCGGTGCTGAGAGCCAGGCTCACGCTCCCAACGAGATCACCTGGAAGCAGGATCTGGTGTCCTGCGCCGCCCTGTACGCCGCCGTGCCCGGCCTGTACAAGGAGGAGAACAAGACCGCCGATGTGTCTCAGTTCCGCGCCGGCAAGACCAACAACGATATCAAGTAATTTTCTTCCCACAATTACTTCTTAAAATCTGAATTTTGAAAAGGAGACGATCCACATGGACGCCAAGCTGCAGGCTTATATTGACAAACTGAACAAGCTCAACTTCAAAGAGATGTACAACGGCGACTTCTTCCTGACCTGGGAGAAGACCGACGACGAGATCGAGGCCGTCTTCACCGTGGCCGACGCTCTGCGCTACATGCGTGAGAACAACATCTCCACCAAGATCTTCGAGTCCGGCCTGGGCATCTCCCTGTTCCGCGACAACTCCACCCGTACCCGCTTCTCCTTCGCCTCCGCCTGCAACCTGCTGGGCCTGGAGGTCCAGGACCTGGACGAGGGCAAGAGCCAGATCGCTCACGGCGAGACCGTCCGTGAGACCGCCAACATGGTGTCCTTCATGGCCGACGTTATCGGCATCCGCGACGACATGTACATCGGCAAGGGCAACGCCTACATGCACGAGTTCATGGACGCCGTGACCCAGGGCAACAAGGACGGCGTTCTGGAGCAGAAGCCTACCCTGGTGAACCTGCAGTGCGACATCGACCACCCCACTCAGGCCATGGCCGACATGCTGCACATCATCCACCACTTCGGCGGCGTGGAGAACCTGAAGGGCAAGAAGATCGCCATGACCTGGGCTTACAGCCCCAGCTACGGCAAGCCCCTCTCCGTGCCCCAGGGCATCATCGGCCTGATGAGCCGCTTCGGCATGGACGTTGTCCTGGCTCACCCCGAGGGATACGAGGTCATGCCCGAGGTCGAGGAGGTCGCCAAGGCCAACGCCGAGAAGTCCGGCGGCACCTTCACCAAGACCCACAGCATGGCTGAGGCCTTCAAGGACGCCGACATCGTGTATCCCAAGAGCTGGGCTCCCTTCGCCGCCATGGAGAAGCGCACCAACCTGTACGCCGAGGGCGACACCGACGGCATCAAGGCTCTGGAGAAGGAGCTGCTGGCTCAGAACGCCAACTACAAGGATTGGTGCTGCACCGAAGAGCTGATGAAGACCACCAAGGACGGCAAGGCTCTGTACATGCACTGCCTGCCCGCCGACATCAACGACGTCTCCTGCAAGGACGGCGAGGTCGAGGCTTCCGTGTTCGACCGTTACCGCGATCCTCTGTACAAGGAGGCTTCCTTCAAGCCCTACATCATCGCCGCCATGATCTTCCTGGCCAAGTGCAAGGATCCCCAGGCCACTCTGAAGGCTCTGGAGGAGCGCGGCCTCGCCCGTTGGTTCAACAAGTAATTGATCCATTGCTTTTGAACAGATAGACTTCCATTTCCTTTTCCCTTCATTCCAAAAGGCCCGTCCGCATAAGCTCACCTGCCTGACTTTGTGCGGACGGGCCGCACTATTTCAAATACTGTGACCGAGGTGTTTTCCATATGGGCAAGCGCATTGTTATCGCATTGGGCGGCAACGCTCTGGGCAACAACCTGCCCGAGCAGATGATCGCGGTGAAGCAGACCGCCAAGGCCATCGTCGACCTGATCGAGGAGGGCCACGAGGTCATCATCGCCCACGGCAACGGCCCCCAGGTGGGCATGATCCAGAAGGCTATGGCGGAGCTGACCCGCTCCGACCCGGAGAAGTATATCCCCTGCCCCCTGTCCGTCTGCGTGGCTATGAGCCAGGGCTACATCGGCTACGACCTGCAGAACGCCCTGCGGGAAGAGCTGCTGGATCGGGGCATCAACAAGGGTGTAGCCACCGTACTCACCCAGGTGGAGGTGGATCCCGCCGATCCCGCCTTTGCCAACCCCACCAAGCCCATCGGCGCCTTCATGACCAAGGAAGAGGCCGACAAGATGGTGGCCGAGCGCGGCTACAATGTTATTGAGGACGCCGGCCGTGGCTACCGCCGCGTGGTGGCCTCTCCCAAACCCCAGTCCATCATCGAGATCGAGTCCATCCGGGACATGGTCTCCGCCGGTCTGGTGGTCGTGGCCTGCGGCGGCGGCGGTATTCCCGTCTATAAGACCGAGGGCCATCACCTGAAGGGCGCGGCCGCTGTTATCGACAAGGACTTCGCCTCCTGCGTGCTGGCTCAGCAGGTCAACGCCGACACCCTCATCATCCTCACCGCCGTGGAGAAGGTGGCCATCAACTTCGGCAAGCCCGACGAGAAGTGGCTGGACGAGCTGACTCCCGACCAGGCCCGCAAGTACATGAGCGAGGGTCACTTCGCCCCCGGCTCCATGCTGCCCAAGGTGCAGGCCGCCGTGGAGTTCGCCGAGAGCGCTCCCGGCCGTTCCGCCCTGATCACCCTGTTGGAAAAGGCCAAGGACGGCGTGTCCGGCAAGACCGGTACCGCCATCCATCAGTAAGCATAAAAAAAGAGGACCGCTGCATGTTGCAGCGGTCCTCTTTTTATTCCCCAAACAGCAGGGCATAGTAGAGCGGGATGGTGAGATAGAGCATCCAGCCCGGGTGCCAGTTGTCCAGCAAAAAGCCGGTAATGAGGTAAATGACGGTGATCACCACCGGATAAACCGCGTCCAGCCCCATCAGGTGGGTAACGGTAGGCAGTCCCACCATAAGCACCAGAGTCAGCAGCCAGAGCAGCTTCTCCTTCCGGGCCTTCCGCTTCTTTTTCCGTTTCTTTTCCAGGCGTTCCTCAGCGTCCTCCCAGGCCTCAGCCGCCTCAAAGATCTCCCGCTCCTCCCGGGCCTCCTCGCTCTCTCCCGGGCGGGCACCCTGGAGGAGCATTTCATCCAAGGAGACCCCGTAGAGCCGGGCCAGGGCAATGAGGTTGTCAGTGTCGGGAGAGGACTCCGCCCGCTCCCATTTACTGACTGCCTGGCGGCTCACCCCCAGCCGGGCGGCCAGCTCCTCCTGAGAGTAACCGTGCTCCCGCCGCAGGGCCACCAGCCGGTCGGCGATCTCGATATTCATGGACATCCCTCCTGGGGCCAGTTTACCTGTTCAGGCGCAAAGTATGCCACCCATTTTGCTTTTCAGAGGCGCAACTATCGGTTGCGGAGCTCTAAAGCAGGGCCTCCACCGCCCCTTCCAGCCAGTCGATCTCCCCAAAAGTGGTAAAGGGTCCGACGGAAAAGCGTACCACGCCCTGAGGACCACAGTCCAAAGTGCGGCAGGCCAGGGGGGCGTCCAGTATACCCCAGGCACACCGGATGCCGTACCGTTCCGCCAGCAGGCGGACCATCTCCTCATTGGGCCGGGCGGTAAACTCCACCGACACCAGCCCCGCCCGATGGTGAGGGGTATCGACCCCCAGCACCCTTAAACCTTCACCGTCCAGCTCCTTCATCCTGGCCCACAGGTGGCGGGACAGCTTTCCCAGTCTCTCCTGCAGGGTCTGTCCTTCTTCCGTCAAATAGTCCAGGGCGGCCCCCAGGCCGGCAATGCCGGGCAGATTGAGGGGATCCTCCGGGTAGGGGGGCAGCAGCACCCCCAGGCGGGGAGACAGGGCCAGGCCGCCGATCCCCTCCGGGCCCAGCAGGCTGGTATAACTGGGAAAGATCAGCCCGTCCGCACCCCAGGCCTCCATATCCACCGGCAGCGCCCCCAGCGTCTGAGAGACGTCAGCCAGGAAAAAAGTCCCTCGTTCCCGGCACAGTGTCCCCACTTTTTCCAAGGGAAACAGCGCACCGGAGACGTGGGAAGCATGGGTGAGGAACACCGCCCTGACATCCGGAGTCAGCTTTTCCTCCAGGCCGTCCAGGACCAGCTCACCCCGCTGGGTGCAGGGCAGCAGCTCCACCGCCGCTCCCAGCCGCTCCAGGATGCGATACACACTCCCACGCTCCATGGGAGAGGTAAGCACCTTATCTCCCGACCGGAGCAGGGCGGACAGCAGGCTGTCCAGCCCCCAGTTCAGTCCGGGGGTAAACCGGAGCACACTTCCCGCCGGAGCATGGGCCAGCTTCAGCAGCTTCTCTCCCACCGCCCCGGGGCTGTCCTCCGGCCGCCCGGGCCGCAAAATGGAGCGGGCCATGGCCTCCCCTACGCCCGGAGCCTTGGGGAAGGCGGCGGCACAGTTGTCCAGATACACGGCCCTCATGGCGCCCTCCCTTTTAAAAATCTGTCTCCACCAGCAGGCGGAAGCGATAGCCCTCTCCCTTCATCCGGGTCAGGGCCTGCTGGAGCATGCCTGTGCAGTTGGCGCTGTCGTCCATCAGAACCAGGACAGTACCCCGCCGGTCCTCCAGCTCGCTGAGCAGGGCGGACCGCTGCGTACTCTGACTGCGGCCGTCATCCCGGGCATCCAGGTCCCCGGACCAGCAGACCCAGCCCTCGTTTTCCACCGCCTGAAGGGCGCCGCTCCCCGGCTTCTCCAGCAAGGCCATATGGGTACGCAGGCAGAGGTTGTCCTCCAGCCACCGGCCGCCCTTTTCCAGAGCCGGCAGGGCCTCCTCTGCGGTGCCCGCGGGCACGCTGAGCCCCACCGTATGGCCTGAGCCCACCGCCCGGCGGATCGCCGCCTCATTCTCCTCCAGCACCTCTGGCCGGAAGAAGAGCAGGGCCTTCACCCCGGCCGCGTCCAGAGCATCCAGCAGCTCTTCCGCTCCGGTGCCGGTGCACTGGAAGGCCAGGGCCACCGTCAGCTGCCGCTGGTCGGTCTCGCCGGGGCTGGGGGTGGCCGCCGGCGTGGAGGTGGAACCTCCGCCGGAGGAACTGGTCGGCTTGGGGCTGGAGGTGCCGTTCATAGCCTTCAGATACTCATTATAGCGCACCCGCATCTGGTTCACCGCAGATTCCACGAATTGAGAGGTACTCAACCACTCCTGGCCATTGGTAATGCGGACCAGGGTGCCATAGTTGGTGGGGGTATAACTGTAATTCAGTCCAAAATAGCGGCATACCCCTGCAAGAGGCACAAAGACACGCCCGTTGCGCAGCACGGCCTTCATGCCCATATCCTCCCCGGAGGACTGCTCCACGCAGGTGCCGGCGTTGATGTCAAAAACCAGGGTGCCGCTGAGGCTGTACAGGGTAAATTTATACTCTGTTCCGTTCCGGTCCTGGCCGTAGGATACCCCCAGGTTCACACCGGTATAGGTCCAGTCAAAGGCATGGTAGGGCACATACATGGCGCCACCGATCCACACCGGCATGGCCTCCAGCGGCAGGTCCAGGATCTGGTCGTTTTCCGCCATGATGTAGATCTCCGTACTGTCCGCCAGGGCCTGGGTGCCCGCCAGCAGGGTCACCGCCAGTACTGCCGCGCACAGGCAGGCCAGCACTCGTTTCCACCGCTTCATCCGACCGTCTCCTTTCCTCGGGATGCTTGATTATATCATGGATCGGACCGCGGGTAAAGCGTGCTCTTGCGTCCTATTTTTACCCATAGTATAATAAAAAAAGCCGCTCAGGCAATTTAATGGGATTTTAACAGTTCCTAAATGCCATCTTCAACGGTGGACGGTATACTGGTACCATACCATAGAAGGGGCGTATCGTTATGGATATCACATTGGAGCAGGTGGAACGCCTGCGTGAAAAAGCGAATATCTCCTATGAGGAGGCCAAGGCCGTTCTGGAGGAGGCGGGGGGCAGTCTGCTGGACGCCCTCATTTTGCTGGAACAGCGGGGCAAGATCCATTCCGGCGCAGGCAAGAGCGCCCACTACTCCACCCGGCCGGGCAGCAATGGCGGAACTGACGCCGGGGCCTCGGAGGCTCAGGTCGGCCCCGAGGAAGAGGACGCCCGCTTCCTGGGCATTGCCCTGATCACCGACGGCAGTCGGGTCAAGCGCTTCTTTCAGGATCTGCTGCGCCGGAGCCTGGACAACAGTCTGGAGGTGTGGCGCCGGGGGGAGCTGATGACCAGCATCCCGCTGCTCATCGCTGTGCTGCTGATCCTGGTGGCCTTCGGCATCACCGTACCCCTGCTGATCATCGGCCTGCTGCTGGGCTGCCGCTACCGTCTGGCCGGGCCGGACTTTGACCGGAGCCCCGCTGGAGCCACCGTCAACCAGGCTGCCTCCACTGTGGGTGACACGGTGGACCGGATGAAGGAGCAGGCCCGGGAGTATTTTCACGAAAATCACCACGGTAAGAAATGAGGTGCTGCACCATGGGGGAGCGGATCCTGCTGGTGGAGGACGAAGAAAAGCTGGCCCGGATGGTGGAGCTGGAGCTCCAGTATGAGGGTTATCAAGTAGAAAAGGCCTTTGACGGGCGAAAAGGGCTGGAGCTGGCTCTCGGGGGCGGCTTCGATCTGGTGCTGCTGGACATCATGCTCCCCGCCCTGTCGGGGATGGAAGTGCTGCGGCGGCTGCGGCGGGAAAGTCAGGTCCCCGTCATCATGCTCACTGCCCGTGACACGGTGGTGGATAAGGTAACCGGCCTGGACATGGGCGCCGACGACTACGTCACCAAACCCTTTGCTATTGAGGAGCTGCTGGCCCGCATCCGGGCGGCCCTGCGCAAACGGCCCGCCCGCTCGGAGGCGGACGACGCTCCCCTGCTCACCGCCGGGCCTCTGACCATGGACACCGAGCGCCACGAGGTGGCGGTGAAGGGCCAGCAGGTGGCGCTCACCCGGCGGGAATTCGACCTGCTGCGCTGTCTGCTGGAACATAAAGAGAAAGTGCTCTCCCGGGAGGCCCTGCTGGATCAGGTGTGGGGCTTCGATTTCGCTGGGGAGACCAACGCGGTGGATGTGTACATCCGCTTCC
Source organism: Flavonifractor sp. HCP28S3_F3 (assembly GCF_052065355.1). NCBI lineage: Bacteria > Bacillati > Bacillota > Clostridia > Eubacteriales > Oscillospiraceae > Flavonifractor > Flavonifractor sp. HCP28S3_F3. The sequence continues at coordinate 22,079 of NZ_JBQHUF010000016.1, read as the reverse complement.
TCCGCTCCAAGCTGGACGAACAGTTCGGCGTGAAACTGATCCACACCGTCCGTGGTGTGGGCTATACCATCCGGGAGGAGGAGCATCCATGAACGTGTCTGCCATCGTCTACACCAGCGCCACCGGCTTCACCGCCCAGTACGCTACCCTGCTCCACCATCAGACCGGACTGCCGGTCTTCCGGCTGGAGGACACCGACCAACTGCCCCGGAACACGCCGGTGCTCTATTTGGGCTGGCTGCGGGCCGGCAGGATCACTGGCCTGAAAAAGGCCCGGGCCCAGCTGGCCGTGGCCGGGGTATGCGCTGTGGGTATGGCCCCCGCTGTGGAGTTGGAGAAGCTGCGCAGGGATAACCGGCTGGAGGCCGTGCCTCTGTTTTACCTCAAGGGCGGCTACGCCCCCGCCCGGGTGCGGGGAATGAACAAACTGATGATGGCCGCCATGGAGAAGGTGCTTGCCGGCAAGTCCGATCCCCAGTCCCGGGCGGCCCTGGACGCTGTCCGCCACGGAGCGGACTGGGTGAGCCAGGAGCAGCTGGACCCTGTGCTGGACTGGCTGGAGCCAAAAGAGTAGGAGGCTGCCATGGCCCGTAAGTCCCGCCGGAGCGAGGGGCGATTCCAGTCCTCCATCGTGGCCCGGCTCAATATCAAGCTGTTTTTCCGGCTGCTCAGTATCTATCTGATGCTGGACCTGCTGCTGGTGGTGCTGTTCTGCGGCGGACTGGTGGCCTGGTCGGAGGGTCAGGCCGCCCGGCTGGCCGCCCTGGCGGAGGAACGGGGGGTACCTTCGGCTGAGGCCACAGAGTGGATGGCCGCCGGCAGCTACACCGTGTCCGCCGGCAGAGACACGCCGGAGGGCATTCGCCTGCCCGACTGGCTCCCCAGTCCGGCGGAACTGGAGGGGAAGGACCGGTACTTTGACCCGGGCACGGTAGATCTGCTGCCCATCCTCACCTTCTCCACCGGCGGCGACACCAGCTATACCCTGGTAACCCGCTGTCAGGGGGAGCTGTGCACCATCCGCCTGGACCTGTCCCGGCCGGCGGCTATTTTCGTCTTTGCCGCCCGGGTGCTGGTGATCTGCCAGCTGCTGAGCCTGCTATCCAACCTGCTGAAAAACGCAGGCACCATCCGCCGCACCCTGCGGCCCATTCAGGAGCTGGCCGCCGCCGCCGCCCGGCTGAACCAAGCGGCTCAGGGCATGTCCCCGGAGGAGCTTCAGGCCCTGGCGGGCAAGCTGGACGAGATCAACGCCACCCACCTGGACCGGCGAATCTCGGTCACCAGCACCCAGAAGGAGCTGCGGACCCTGGCTCAGGCCATCAACTCCATGCTGGACCGGATCAACGCCGCCTACCGCTCCCAGATGCGCTTCGTCTCCGACGCCAGCCATGAGCTGCGCACCCCCATCGCCGTCATCCAGGGCTACGCCAACCTGCTGGACCGGTGGGGCAAGGACGACCCGGCCACCCGGCAGGAGGCCATCGACGCCATCCGCCAGGAGGCCGACTCCATGAAGGAGCTGGTAGAGCAGCTGCTGTTCCTGGCCCGGGGGGACAACGACTCCATGAAGGTGAGCTTTGAGCCCTTTGACCTTACCGAGGTGGCGGGAGAGGTATTGCGGGAGACCCAGATGATTGACCAGAGCCATGTCTTTTCCGCCCAGTGGGCTCTGCCGGTGCCGGTGTGGGCCGACCTGGGGCTTATCAAGCAGGCACTGCGAGTGCTGGTGGACAACGCCATCAAGTACACCCCTCAGGGAGGGCACATCACCATCCGGGCGGAGGGGGCGGACGGCCTGGCCCGCCTATCGGTGGAGGACGAGGGCCAGGGCATCGACAGCGACAGCCTGCCCCACATTTTTGACCGCTTCTACCGCACCGACGAGAGCCGGGCCCGGCAGACCGGCGGCACCGGCCTGGGCCTGTCCATCGCCAAGTGGATCGCCGACCGGCACGGCGGCTGGTTCGAGGTCACCTCCTGGCCCGGCGTGGGCACTCGCATCACACTGGTACTGCCGCTGGCCGCCATGAAAGACGGCGAAGCATCGTGAAAAATCCCTGCGGCCTGTCCGAAAAAGGACAGGCCGTTTTTTTATAAATTATATGGAACTTTTTCCGGCACCCTGCCGTCCAAGAATACGCAAATCAAAAAACAAGGAAAAAGGAGTACCTTTCTTATGAATCGTCGTTTTCTCGCTCTGGCCCTGGCCGGAACGCTCACCCTGAGCCTGCTCACCGCCTGCGGCGGCGGCAATGACACCCCCGACGCCGAGACCACCCCGCCCGCCGTGGAGGAGACTACCCCCGTGCCCGAGTCCTCCGCTCCCGTGGAGGAGACCACTCCCGTGCCCGAGTCCTCCGCCCCCGTAGAGGAGAGCCAGGAGCCTGAGAGCACTCCCTCCTCCAAGCCCTCCACCGCTCCCACTGCCAAGCCTACCACCAAGCCCACTCAGAAGCCCGCTGAGAGCTCCAAGCCCTCCGCCACTCCCGCTCCCACTCCCACCCCCGAGAGCAAGCCCCAGACCGACGTGGTGGGCTCCGTGTGGAACGACATCTCCAAGCTGGAGCTGCCCAGCATGACCGAGCTGGACGACTCCCTGCTCAGCAGCCTCTACGGCATCAACGCCTCCGACCTGGTGAGCTACAAGTGCTTTATGCCCCTGATGGGCGTCCACGCCACCGAGTTCTTTGTGGCTGAGGTGAAGGACGGCAAGATGGACACCGTGAAGGCCGGCGTGGAGAAGCGTCAGGCCGACCTGGACACCCAGTGGTCCCAGTATCTGCCCGAGCAGTACGAGCTGGTGAAGAACTACAAGCTGGTGACCAATGGCAACTACATCCTGTTCGCCATCGGCGAGCAGGCCGATCAGGCAGTCAGCATCTTTAACAGCTATACAAAGTAACCGATCTGCGGTATAATAAAAGATACGCGCAACGCGCCCGGCAGGGCCGCTCCTGCCGGGCCTTTTTCTGGAAGTCTGCGAAAGAGAAGGTGAGACGTTGGTCTTTTCCAGCCTGTATTTTCTGTTCCTCTATCTCCCCGTTGTATTATTCCTCTATTATATTACACCGCTGAAATGGCGTAACCTGCTGCTGCTGGTGGCCAACCTGATCTTCTACGCCTGGGGAGAGCCGGTCTATATCCTTATCATGTTTGTCTCCATCGCCATTGACTACACCCACGGCATGCTGGTGGAGGCCAATAAACGGAAGGGCAATGACCGGGGAGCCCGGATGGCGGTGGCCTCGTCGGTGATCTTCAACCTGGCCCTGCTGTTCTTCTTCAAGTACTGGGACTTTATCGCCGGGTCTCTGGAGGCCGTGGGGCTCACCTTTATGCCCAAGCTGGGGCTGAGCCTGCCCATCGGCATCTCCTTCTACACCTTCCAGACCATGAGCTACACCATCGACGTGTACCGGGGAGACGCCGCGGTACAGCGGAACATCATCAACTTCGGCACATTTGTCACCCTGTTCCCCCAGCTCATTGCCGGTCCCATCATCAAGTACAAGGACCTGGGAGACCAGATCGACTACCGGAAGCACTCCCCTGAGATGTTTGCCTCCGGCGTGCAGGTCTTTGTGGTGGGCCTGGCCAAAAAGGTCCTGCTGGCCAACAACCTGGGCATGCTGTGGGACGTGTACAAAGCCCTGCCCACGGACCAGCTCACGGTGGCAGGTGCCTGGCTGGGCGTACTGGCCTTCTCCTTCCAGCTGTATTTTGACTTCTCGGGCTACTCCGACATGGCCGTGGGCCTGGGCCGGATGCTGGGCTTCGAGTTCATGCGCAACTTCAATTACCCCTATATCTCCAAGTCCATCACCGAGTTCTGGCGCCGGTGGCACATCTCCCTGGGTACCTGGTTCCGGGAGTATCTGTATATCCCCCTGGGAGGCAACCGGGTGTCAAAGCCCCGGCTGTTCTTCAACCTGCTGATCGTATGGGCGGCCACCGGCATCTGGCACGGGGCCAGCTGGAACTTCCTGCTCTGGGGTCTGTACTTTGCCGCCCTGCTGATCCTGGAAAAGGCCGTTCTGTCCAAGGTTCTGAAGAAGCTGCCCGCCGTTCTGTGCCACATCTACACCCTGTTCCTGGTACTGGTCAGCTGGGCCATCTTTGCCGTGGAGGACTTCGGTCAGCTGGGCGCTTACCTGAAAGCCATGTTCGGCATGGCGGGCGGCGGCCTGACCAACGATAACGTCTGGTATTATTTTGTCTCCTATCTCCCCATGCTTATCATTGCTGCCGTGGCTTCCACGCCGCTGGCAGTGAAGGTGTGGAACAAGCTGCCGGAAAAGGCGGTCAAGATCGTGCTGCCGGTGGTCCTGCTGGCGGGCCTGTTCTTCTCCACCGCCTACCTGGTGGACGCCACCTACAATCCGTTCCTCTATTTCCGTTTCTGATTGGAGGTCATACCATGTCGAAAAAGTATTGCATCTTTATCACCGCCCTGTTCTGTGCCTTCATCGGGGTCTTCCTGGTGGCCAACGCCGTCTCTCCCGACCGGACCTTTTCCGAGATGGAGAACCGCAACCTGGAGCAGATGCCCACGCCCTCTGTGGAGACCCTGCTCAGCGGAGAATTCATGAAGGATTTTGAGGAGTACACCACCGACCAGTTTGTGGGCCGGGACAGCTGGATCGGCCTGAAGTCCGCCACCGAGCGGGTGCTGGGCAAGCAGGAGAACAACGGCGTCTACTTCTGCGATCAGGACACCCTCATCACCCGCTTCGACCAGCCGGACAGCCAGAAGGTCACCGACAATTTAACCTATGTGAATAATTTTGTGGAAAATGTGGATATCCCGGTAATCTTCTCTCTGATCCCCACTCAGGCCTGCATCTGGGCCGACCGTCTGCCGGAGGGCGCGCCCAACGCCAGCCAGACCGATATCCTGGACCAGGCCCAGGCCGCGGTGCCCGGCGCCACCTGGGCGGACCTGTACGCCCCCCTGTGGGAGCACAAGGACGAGGACATCTTCTACCGCACCGACCATCACTGGACCAGCCTGGGCGCCTACTACGGCTACACCGGTCTGGCGGAGGCTCTGGGCTTTACTCCGGTGAGCCTGGACACCTACACGGAGACCATCCGCTCCACTGAGTTCTACGGCACCGTGTTCTCCTCCTCCGGCGTACGGTGGGTGAAGCCGGACACCATCTCCACCTACGTGCCCGACACCGGCATCACCGTCACCGAGCACTCCTACGACAATAAGGGCAACCCCATCGAGATCCCCCGCTCCCTGTACGTGGAGTCCTTCCTCAGCGTGAAGGACAAGTACTCCATGTTCCTGGGCGGCAACCAGTCCCTGGGCGTGGTCAAGACTCCCAACACTGACAAGCCCAAGCTGCTCATCATCCGGGACTCCTACACCGACTCCCTGGTACCTTTCCTGACCCCCCACTACTCCGAGATCCACCTGATCGACCTGCGCTACTACAAGCTGTCCATCCAGGACTACATTGAGCAGAACGGCATCGACCAGGCTCTGGTGCTCTACAGCGTGCCCAACTTCGTTACCGACTCCAACCTGCTGTGGATCGCCCGCTAAAGAAAAGCAAAAAGCACCCTGCCTCCGCCACTTGGCGGAAGCAGGGTGTTTTTTTAATAGCCCAAATCACTTAAGGTTTTTTTGACTGCATCCTTATCCTCTTCCGACACAGTACACAGGATCACTGTACCATCAATGCGGGAGACTGCAGAATAGATGCCACCAGAGGTCAGGCTGTATCTCTGGCTGTTGAGCAGATTGGTACTGGTCTGAAGATATGAGCCGGTCCGCTCCGCCATCATCTGGTTTTTTGTCCGGGCAAAAAATCGCTCTGCCGCCTCTGCTGTGGGGAAGGACAGATACCAAAGACTGTATCCCTCTTTCTCTGCCTCATAGGCCAGCTCCCAGCCGCTGCCCAGCCCCTCCGGGGTGCCCTCCGTGACAGTATACCCGTACCCATCCATCTGTGCCGCAAAGTCCTCCGGCTGCAGGGCGGTCTTGGGCCGGAACAGCAGCCAGGCCATGGCCGCCACGGCGATCAGAATGATCACCACCACGGCCGCCACGATGCCGATCACCAGACGCCGGTGCTTCCTGGCTCGCTCCGGATCTGCCGGCGGCCGCTCCGGGTGTTTATGCAGGAGATAGTCCAGGTGGTCGGCAGCCCCCTGTCCAAAGGTGCGGCGGATCCAGTCCGGGTCATACCGGTCGTTATTTTGGTCAAAGGTATAGCTCCAGTTCTTTTCCACCGACGCCGCTGTGATCTGGCCCGGCCGGTCAAACCGCCGGGCGTCCACGTAGACGGTGAAAAAGCTGAGGATAGACAGCAGGCTCCGATACCCGTCATCCAGATGCAGATAGTAAATGTCCAGCCGGTTCCACACGTCCAAGGGCTTGGTGATCTGGGCCACCTGCCGCGCCCCCTCAAACACACTGATGACATAGATCTTGCCCAGGGCACGGCCATAGCAGGCATAGGTCCGCTCCCCGCAGTCGATGGTCATCTGGGTGGTAAAAGGGGCGTCGATCTGGGTGTAAAAGGCGCCGCGCACGGTGCCATCCCCGTCCACCACCTGGTACTCTCCCAGTTTGGAGGAAGCTCCGAAGAGATATTTGTACCTGGTTGCAGTATGGACGGTATTCTCCAGGACATTGTAGGCGGTGTGGAATACCTCATTCCCCTCAGCGTCGGTAAAGGTCATCTCCCGCAGATTTTCCAGCTGGAAAGGAGCACGAATGTCGGCCCAAGGGGTGCGGGCCCTGTACAGGATGCGGCCTTCTGATTCCACCTGAAAGAGGTTCTTTCCATTGGCCTGGGTCTGACGTATGGTGATGAACATGGCATCATGTCTCCTGACTTCTGATATAGGAAGCGGGGGCTCCGCTGTTAGCGGGAGCCGGCGCACTCAGTCTGCTATGTATCTCAGTCGCGCTGAGAGTGACGGGTCATGGAGTGATTCATCTTGCCGATGATCAGCATCACCAACACGGTGGAGATGATAGCGATCAGCAGGCAGAAGATCTGGGGCACGAAGTCGATGATCAGACCAGTCAGCAGGTAGTTAAAGAAGGAGATGGCAGCCACGGTCATAGCGTAGGGCAGCTGAGTGGCCACGTGATTCAGGTGGTAGCACTGAGCACCCGAGGATGCCATAATCGTGGTATCCGAAATGGGCGAGCAGTGGTCGCCGCAGACGGCGCCGCCCAGGGTGGCGCCCACGCCAACCATCAGGATGGGCACTTCGCTCAGGGCCTCAGCAGTCAGGTTGTCGAAGCCGCCGGGAGTGAACACGTCCAGCACGATGGGCAGCAGGATGCCGAAGGTGCCCCAGGAGGTACCGGTGGCGAAGCCCAGGCCCATAGCGATCAGGAAGATAACGGCGGGCAGGAAGTTCTCCAGGTGACGCAGGTGCATATCCACGAAGTTGGCCACGAACTCGGGAGCGCCCAGGCCGTAGCGGGTCACGCCGCCGATAGTCCAGGCAAAGCACAGGATCAGGATGGCGGGAACCATCTGCTTGAAGCCCTCAGGCAGGCAGTCCATCAGTTCGGTGAACTTCATGGAGCGGCGGCAGATGAAGTAGATGAAGTTGACGATCAGAGCGATGCCGGAGCCGAAGGGCAGGCCGAAGAAGGCATCGGTGTTGGCAAACATGTCCAGCAGGGTGGTGCCGCCGTTCAGGTAGCCGGCGTAGATCAGGCCGCCCACGCAGCCGATGATCAGGATGATAACGGGAATGACCAGGTCGATAACCTTGCCGGCGGGGTTGAACTTCATCTCTTCCACACCAGCGAAGGGACGCTCGGGGGTGGTGTAGAGGTCGCCCTTGGAGGCGTTGTCCTCGTGCTTCTTCATGGGGCCGTAGTCTACGTTCAGGCTGGTCATGACGATGATGAACACCATGGTCAGGATGGCATAGTAGTTATAGGGGATGGCCCGCAGGAAGATCTGGAAGCCCAGCTCCTCGTTGTTGATGACGCCGGTAACGGCGGCAGCCCAGGAGGACACGGGCATCATGATACAAACAGGAGCGGCGGTAGCGTCGCACATGTAGGACAGCTTAGCGCGGGAAATGTGGTGGCCGTCGGTGACGGGACGCATCACGTTACCGGTGGTCAGGTTGTTGAAGTAGTCATCCACGCCCAGCACGATGGCCAGGATGAAGGTGGCCCACAGAGCGCCGGACTTAGTCTTGATGTGAGCAACAGCCCAATCGCCGTAGGCCTTGGAGCCGCCGGCCCGGATCATCAGGGCCACCATGGTGCCCAGGATGACCAGGAAGATCAGGATACCGGCGTTGCCGCCGATGTTGCTGCCCAGGTCAGTGATGAACAGATTGAAGGCATTGACGGGATTAAAGTCGGCCTGCAGCAGGAAGCCAACGATAATGCCCAGGAACAGGGACGAATACACTTCCTTGGTGATCAGCGCCAGGACGATAGCCACCACAGGGGGCAGCAGAGACCAGGGCGTGCCGAAGAACCGGCTGACAGCAGCCTCTTCGCCCTCAGCAAAGACGACCAATGTCATGATGCAGGCCAATGCAAACAGGACGAGCAGGAACTTGCCAAACCGTTTTGTACGTGGTGAGTTCATAATAACCCTCCCTTATAAATTGCGAATCCTAAAAGCCTCCCCAACCCAAGGATTCGTACTTAATCATACACCATTATTCATAATTTGGCAATACTTTTTTGTCAAAATTAACAATTCCGCCGGCGCTTCACTATGTTAAATTCACATATTAAGCAAAAAGCCCTCGTTTGCAAGTGCTTTTTGCACTCTTTGAAAACTTTTTTCGTCCTGACACCGGACAGTATGCAGATGGATACCGCCGGTGAGATCGGACAGCGGACGGGCCCCGTGCTCAGCTACCCGCCGGATGAACTCCCCTATATCATATCGGCTGCGCAGGCCTAATATGCCGGTGAGCTGGCCGTAAACAGGGTGCTCCACGATCACGTCCACCACCTCGCCGCCGGCGTCCACGATGGCGGTGAGCTCGGCCTCCATCTGCTCCGGCGTGTGGACGCAGGCTACCGTATGCACCACGCCCTCCTGACGCCGTTCCAGCACATAGCCCCGGGGCGTGGCCAGAATACCGGCCCCTCCGGCCCGAAGCAGGGCGATATCGCCCACAATGATCTGCCGGCTGACAGAAAACTGCCGGGCCAGCGACGCCGCGCTCACCGGCCCCGCCGCCTCCTCCAATACCCGGGCCACCGCCGCCCGGCGCTCCGCTCCGCTGTGTTCCACCATGGCCGTTCCTCCTTTTTTCTCAGTATAGCAGTTCCGCCCCGGCGTGTAAATCACCTTGCAATTTCCGCTCTGCCACAGTACAATATGTTCGGTATGATACTGTTTGGATGGGAGGGTGAGGTTCGTCACAATGGATCGAGAGGAAGCCTTTGAATTTCTGGACCGGACGGCCCGGGGAATCGCGGAGATGTTCGGCTCCACCTGCGAGACCCTGGTCCACGACATGGGGGATCCCAGCCACCCCATTCTGTCCATCTACAACGGACATGTCTCCGGCCGGACGGTGGGCTCCACCATGGACATTCTGGGAACAATCCGGGAGCTGGATCAGGATGCTCTGGTCACCGACTTTGTGAATCTGTACGCCACCACGCCTTCCGGCCAGCAGATCAAGAGCAGTACCTTTCACCTGATCGGGGAGGACTACAACCTGGCGCTGGGCATCAATTTCGACTACTCCTCTCTGGTATACGCCAACCGGATCCTGGTGGATCTGATGAGCGCCGAGGCCGACCTGCAGAGCGCCATGTGGCACGGAGGGGACCAGCAGCTGGGCAATCTGTTTGACGAGTGTCTGGCGGCAGTGGGCAAGCCGGTAAACGCGCTGAACAAGCGGGACCGGATGAAGATCATCGCCCTTTTGGACCAGAAAAACGCCTTTTCCTTCCGGAAATCGGTACCTTTTGTGGCCAAGCGGCTTCAGGTTTCCCGGTATACAGTTTACAAATATCTGGGGGAGCTGGCGGGCGCCGCCGGCGAAGAAGACCCCAGTGAAAGCAATTAAAGGAGGAACACCCTTTATGTACAAGCAGCAGATCGAAGCTTACTTTAATGACCCCCGCCGCAGGGCTGAGCTGGTGGAGCATATCTCCCGGCTGGTACGGGTACGCAGCGTCCGGGAGGATGCGCAGCCCGGCATGCCTTTTGGCCCCGGCCCTGCCGCCGCTCTGGATGAGGCCCTGAAGCTGTCCAGCGAGCTGGGCTTTGCCGTAAAGAATTATGACAACTATGCCGGCACGGTGGACCTGAATGACAAGGACACCATTCTGCACATTCTCTGCCACCTGGACGTAGTGGGGGAGGGCACCGGCTGGACGGTGACTGAGCCCTACAATCCCAAGGAAGTGGACGGCATGCTCTACGGCCGGGGCACCGACGACGACAAGGGTCCCGCCTGCGCTGCGCTAATGGCTATGCAGGCGGTGAAGGATCTGGGCGTACCTCTGAAGCACAACGTCCGGCTGATTCTGGGCACCGACGAGGAGAGCGGTTCCGAGGATCTGGCCTACTATTACAGCAAGGAGCCCTATGCCGCCTATACCTTCTCCCCCGATGCCGAGTTCCCCCTGATCAACATCGAAAAGGGCAGCTACAAGCCAGTCTTTACCAAGAGCTGGGACGTCGAGGAGGCCACTCCCCGGGTGAAGGAGCTCCACGGCGGCTTCCGCATCAACGTGCTGCCGCCGGAGGCCTCCTGTGTGGTGGCCGGCCTGTCCGCCGAGGCTGCCAAGCCCTACTGCGACGCTGCGGCAGAGCGCACCGGCGCCGCCTATGAGCTGAAGGAGGACGGGGACGACCTGCACATTCTGTGCAAGGGCAAGGGCGCTCACGCCTCCACCCCGGAGGAGGGCAACAACGCCATCACCGCCCTGCTGGACCTGCTGTGCGCCCTGCCTCTGGCCAAGGTGGGCTCCACCGCCGCCCTCCACGCCCTGAATGCCCTGTTCCCCCACGGGGACTGCGCCGGCAAAGCCCTGGGCATTGCCCAGTCCGACGAGATCTCCGGCTCTCTCACCCTGGCCTTCTCCCTGCTGGAGGTCACCCCCACTGGCCTGTCCGGCCAGTTCGACAGCCGGGTGCCCATCTGCGCCAATGAGGAGAACTGCAAGCAGGTTGCCGAGGCCTCCTTTGCCAAATTCGGCCTGAGCGCTGAGGGCGACATGCAGGAACCCCACCACACCCCCGCCGACTCTCCGCTGGTGAAGACGCTGCTCAACTGCTACGAGCAGTATACCGGCAACAAGGGCGAGTGTCTGGCCATCGGCGGCGGCACCTACGTCCATGAAATTCCCGGCGGCGTGGCCTTTGGCTGCTGCATGCCCGGCTTCAACGGCAACATGCACGGCGCTGACGAGCACACCTGCATTGCCGACCAGCTCACCGCCGCCAAGATCTTCACCCAGGCCATTATTGATCTGTGCTCCTGACAAAAACAGATAACAACTAACAACTGAAGATGAGAGGATGAGTGACCGTGAAAGGAAAGACCACCGCACTGGTTCTGGCCCTGTCCCTGGCGCTGCTGCTCCCCCTATCTGCCTGCGGCGGCGGCCTCAGCGCTGACGACGCCCAGCTCTATGTCCAGGGTGTTTTGGATGAAAACTACCTGGGCAAAGCCGACCCCGACTTCCTGAAGCTGATTGACAGCACAGAGGAGGAGACGGAGGAGGTCTATGCCGGCAGTATGGAGACCGAGGCTCAGTTCTTCCTGGATTCCTTTGTGGAGAGCGAGCTGTCTCAGGAGGAGCAGGACCGTCTGCTGGAGGAGCTGAGCGCCATGTACCGGCAGATCTACGCCCACTCCAAGTACACGGTGGAATCGGCCTCTGAGGTGGACGACACCACTTTCGGCGTGAAGGTGACTGTGGAGCCCATCGACATCTTCCATCAGGTGGCTGACGAGCTCAACAACGGCGCCGCCGACGAGCTCAACAGCCGTTATCCCGACCAGATGACGGACGAGGAGTATATGGCCTACGAGGTCGAGTGGGTGGAGCTGTTCATGGATCTGACCTATGAGAAGCTGCCTCAGCTGGACTATCTGGAGCCCCAGACCCTCCTGGTCCAGGTGGCCCTGGGGGATGACGACTACTGGACCATCCCCGATGAGGATTTTTGGGCTGTGGACGCCCTGGTCATCGACTACAATCTGGGCTGAGTATGAAAAAAGAGCCCCGCCGGAGTGATCCGGCGGGGCTCTTTTTTCCACATTACGCTTCCTCGTTCTGAACCTGCTCGGCGGCAGCCACTGCCTCCTCGATGGTGCGGCCCTCCGCCTGCTTGGCGTGGCGGTCCACATCTCCCTGGTTCTTGGGGGAGCGGATCAGCTGGGCGGGGCCCTGGACACAGCCGCCCTCGCAGGCCATGCCCTCAATGAAGTTGAAATCGCCGATGCCCTTGGCCGCCTTCAGGAAAGCCAGCTTACAGGCCTCCAGCCCGCTGCAGGGCATGGGCTTGACCTCAAACTTGCTGCCCCGCTCGGCCAGCGCTTCCTTCACAGCCGCGGTAACGCCGCCGCTGCGGGCAAAGGACCGGCCGAAGCCGCTGGCCTGGTCCAGATCGGCAAAGTCCAGCTTGGACACGTCGATGTCACGGGACTCAAACATGGCGTACAGCTCCTCGAAGGTGAGGGCGCTGTCCACCGCCCGCATGGTCTTGCCCAGCTTGACCTCTTTCTTCTTGGCTACGCAGGGCCCGATGAAGATGACCTTGGCGGAGGGGTCCTTTTTCTTGATGTTCCGGGCGGCCATGATCATGGGGGACGGCGTGGAGGAAATCAAATGGGCCTGCTCAGGGAAATTCTTCTCCACAAAGTCCACGAAGGCCGGGCAGCAGGAGGAGGCCAGCATGCCCTTTTCCTCCAGCTCCACCGCCTCATGCTTGGCGGTCATGTCGGCGCCCAGAGCCACCTCCACCACGTCGTGGAAGCCCAGCATCTTCAGGCCGGTGACCACCTGACCCAGGTCGGCGGGGGCAAACTGGCCGGCAATGGAGGGCGCTACCGCGGCATACACGTGGAAGCCCCACTTGTCTGCACCCTGGAGCATCTGGATGGCGTCCACGATGAAGGACTTGTCCATGATGGCGCCGAAGGGGCACTGGTACACACAGGCGCCGCAGGAGGTGCACTTGTTGGGATCGATAAAGGCCTTCTTATCCTCCCCCATGGAGATAGCCCCGGCCTTGCAGCTGCGCTCGCAGGGGCGGGTCTTCTTTTCAATGGCGCCATAGGGGCAGGCGGCCACGCACTTGCCGCAGGTGATGCACTTCTTGTGGTCGATCTGTGCCTTGCGGTCCACCACGGTGATGGCGTCCTTGGGGCAGGCGTGGACGCAGCGGGTGGCGATACAGCCGCGGCAGGAGGGACCCACGCTGATCTCGGTCACCGGGCACTCGTCACAGGCGATGCTCAGCACCTCTACCAGGTTGGGGTTGGTCCGGTCGCCGCCCATAGCCACCTTCACCCGCTGGCTGATAATGGCACGTTCTTTATAAATACAGCAGCGCATCTTGGCCTCCGGGCCGGGGATAAGCTGCTCGGGGATGTCCAGGATCCCGGTCTGCAGGTCGTCCGCCCAGGCCAGCTTGGCCACCGAGCGAAGCACGTCGTTTTTCAGTTCCTGCACATGTGTCTCAAATACCCGCATGTCAGTCGCTCCTTTTCTCCTCACCAGATCATATCGTCAATTTTTTCACAATTTGATGATACCTGTTTTGCCTCTCTTCTGTCAATTGCAATTATTCCTTTTCTTGGCCGATTTTGCAAGGGTTTTTCTGAAAACCATAAAGTTTATACGCTACCGTTTGCTGAAATATGGTATACTGCAAAAGAAACCGTTGGAAATGAGGTGTGCGCTATGGCGGGAAAGGGGCTGTCCGGCCTGCCGAAAATGGATGTGCTGCTGGCCCGGCCGGAGCTGGCCGGGTGCTCCCTGCCTTACGCTCTGGTGCGCCGGGCCGCCCGGCAGGTGCTGGAGGAGGCCCGGCAGGGGCTGCTGGCCGGAGCTCTGGAGGATGCCCCTACAGAGGCAGAGGCCGCCGTCCGCACCCTGGAACTGGCCCATACCCTGGCCCGGCCCGGGCTCACCCGGGTGGTCAACGCCGCCGGAGTGCCCCTTCACACCAACCTGGGCCGTGCGCCTCTCTCCTCTCGGGCGGCGGAGGCCGTCCGTCAGGCGGCGGCAGGCTACTGCAACCTGGAATACGACCTGGAGACGGGCAAGCGGGGGAGCCGTACCGGCCGGGTGGAGGCTCTGCTGAAAGAGCTGACCGGGGCGGAGGGGGCCTATGTGGTCAACAACAACGCCGCGGCGGTGCTGCTGATGCTGTCCGTCCTCACCCCTGGCCTGGGGGTGGCCATCTCCCGGGGAGAGCTGGTGGAGATCGGCGGCTCCTTCCGGGTACCCGACATCATGGCCCGCAGCGGGGCCACCCTGGTGGAGGTGGGCACCACCAACAAGACCAAGCTGTCCGACTACGCCGCCGCCCTGGACTCCGGTGCGGCTCAAGCCCTGCTGAAGGTCCACCCCAGCAACTTTAAGGTGGTGGGCTTTACCCAGGCGGCGGAGCTGCCGGAGCTGGGGGAGCTGGCCCAGGAAAAGAGCGTCCCTCTGCTGTGCGACCTGGGCAGCGGCGCCCTCTCCGCCGGTCCCTTCCCCGGGGAGCCCACGGTGGAAGAAGCGGTGCGCTGGGCGGATGTGGTCTGCTTCTCGGGAGACAAGCTGCTGGGGGGACCTCAGGCGGGCATTTTGCTGGGAAAAGCGGACCTGATCGCCAAAATCAAGTCCGATCCGCTGGCCCGTGCTCTGCGGCTGGACAAGCTGTCCCTGGCCGCCCTGGAGGCCACCCTGATGGACTGGCGGGACGGGGTCCTGCCCCCGGGGGCGGCCATGCTGGGGATGGACGGGAACACTCTGCGCAAACAGGCGGAGGACCTGGCAGCCCTGCTGGCCCCTCTGTGTCCCTGTGAGGTGATAGAGAGCCCCGGAGAGGCCGGAGGCGGCTCCATGCCCGGGATAACCCTCCCGGGCTGGGCGGTAGCCCTCACCCCGGCGGAGGAGCTGGAGCGCTTCCTCCGGGGGTGGGAGACCCCCGTCATCGGCCGCATCCACAGGGGAAAGCTGCTGCTGGATGTGCGTACCCTGCTGCCGGGTGACGAGGTGGTCATTGCCGCCGCCCTGGCCCGCTGGAAGGAGGGGAGGCCATGATCCTGGGCACCGCGGGCCATGTGGACCACGGCAAAACCGCTCTGGTGAAGGCCCTGACGGGAGTGGACACCGACCGGCTGGCGGAGGAGCGCCGCCGGGGGCTGACCATTGAACTGGGCTTTGCCCCTCTTACCCTGCCCAGCGGGCGGAAGGTAAGCATCGTGGACGTACCGGGGCATGAGAAATTCATTCCCACTATGCTCTCCGGCTGCGCCGGAATGGATCTGGTCCTCTTAGCCATCGCCGCCGACCAAGGGCCCATGCCCCAGACCCGGGAGCACCTGGCTATTCTGTCTCTGCTGGGGGTCAAAGGGGGCGTAATAGCCCTTACCCGGGCAGATCTGGGGGAAAAAAACGGCGTGCGGGAGCAGGTGGCCGCCCTGGTGAAGGGCACCTTCCTGGAGGGCGCGCCGATTATTCCGGTGTCCGCTGTGACCGGCCAGGGTTTGCCGGAGCTGCGCTCCGCCCTGGACGCCCAGGCAAACGCATTGCCGCCACCTGCGCTCACCGATACCCCCCGGCTCCACATCGACCGGGTGTTTTCGGTGGCGGGCAGCGGCACGGTGGTCACCGGCACCCTCACTGGCGGTACTATCCGGCAGGGTATGGACCTGCGGCTGTGGCCGGGAGATACACGGGCCAAGGTCCGTGGGCTGGAGCGCCACGGGGCCAAGGCTGCGGAGCTGCCCCCCGGGGTCCGGGCGGCGGTGAATCTGGCGGGGATCAAGACGGAGGATGTGGCCCGGGGCATGACCTTGGCCCCGCCTGACGGCCTGGAGGTCACCGACCAGATGGACGTGTCCCTCACCCTGCTGCCCGATTCCCCCTATCCCATCAAAAATAACTCCCAACTCCACCTCCACCACGGGGCACGGGCGGTGGTCTGCCGGTGCGTGCTGCTGGGCAGGGACGTGCTCCAGCCCGGCGAGACCGGCTTTGCCCAGCTGCGGCTGGACCAGCCTCTGGCGGTGCTGGAGGAGGATAAATTCGTGGTGCGGTTCTTTTCCCCTCTGGCTACTCTGGGGGGCGGCACCATCCTGGAGGCCCATCCCGCCCGCCGGGGCCGGAAGGACCCCAACCGGCTGGAAGGTCTGCGTATCCGAGCTTTGGGAGATCCACAGGCCATCGCCGCCCGGCGGCTGTCCGAGGCGGGAGACACGCCCCTTCACCCCAAGGATCCCGCCCCTTACCGGGCTATCGGCGCACCGGAAGGAGAGGGCTGGTTTCTGTCCCGGGCGGCACTGGAAGCATACCGAATCCAGGCTCTGGAGCTGCAAAAGCAGGGTCTGAACGCTCCCGCCATTCGGGATCGATTGTTTCCCGCCCTGCCCCGTGGGGCGGCGGAGAGGTTTATGGCCCAGCTGGACCTGCCCGCCCCGTCCTCCGGCGGCAGCCCGCTGGACCGGGAAGTAGAATCCCTTTACAGAGATCTCGGGTTGGTTCCGTCGGAAGACAAGGCAATAGAGTGCGCCTATCCCGGGCGGACGGCAGAGCTGAAGCTGGCCCGGCGGGCCCTCACCGACCGCGGCGTCCTGGTGGTCGTGTGCAAGGGCTTCCGGGTCCACGCCGCCTGTCTGGACGCGGGGCTATACAAGCTGAAGAGCCGGTTTGGCACAGAGGTATTTACCCTGGCCCAGGCCAGGGATACGCTGGGAGTATCCCGGAAATATGCCCTGATGCTGCTGGAGTACTGGGACAAGACCGGCGTGACAAAACAAACCGGGGAGGGCCGCAGGTTTGCGTGACCTCCCCTCATATGGGGGCGGAAGGGTATCTGGTGAGCCCCGCGGTCTTCAAAACCGTTGGGGACGGCGTTCCCGTCCCGGTGTGTTCGATCCGCACCCGCCCTCGCCATAATGTCTAATCAACTCAAAAAGGAGGCATATGATGAACTTTCAGCAGAAAAACGGCCGGATCTGGGCGGAAAATGAGGAAGGCCGTCTGGTGGCGGAGATTTCCTTTCCTCAGGTGCGCCGGGACGTGGTCAACATCGACCACACCTTCGTGGACTCCTCCCTCCAGGGTCAGGGGGTGGCGGGCAAGCTGGTCCAGGCCGCGGCCGATCAGATCCGGGCCCGGGAGCTGAAGGCGGTGCTGACCTGTCCTTACGCCAAAAAGTGGTTTGAGACGCACCCCGAGCAGCGCGATCTGCTGGCAGAGCCGTAACAAAAAAACAGAGAGAGCCCACACGGGCTCTCTCTGTTTTTTAATATCCGTTGACCAAAGCGTCCAGCACCTTGGCGGCCACGGTGCCCGCCACATCGGAGCCGGAGCCGCCGTTCTCCACCAGCACCACGAAGGCGTAGGGGGCATCTTCGTTGCGGAGGAAGCCGGCAAACCAGGCGTGGGGAGCATTGCCGCCTCCCACCTCGGCGGTGCCGCTCTTGGCGCAGATGTCCATATTGGGGAAGCGGCTGGAGCCGTAGGTATCGGTGACATTCTTGGCCATCATGTCCGCCATGACGGCGGCGGTGTCGGTATTGACCAAAGACTTGGTGTGCTTGGTGAGGGTGGGCAGGGAAGGCAGGCCCAGGGGGTTCTCCGTTTTCAGCACCAGCTGAGGCACTGCTGTCTTGCCACCCTGGGCGATGGCTCCCATGTACACCATAATGGCGCAGGGGTTGGCCAGGTCGTTGTACTGGCCAACGCCCGCCCAACCCAGCTGACCGGTGGTGCCGGAGAAGTCGAACTTCCCGGCAGCGGTATTCAGGCCGCTGACGCTGTAGGAGGAGGTGAGCCCCGCCTGCTCGGTGTACTGCTTCATAAGCTCCGGGCCCAGTTCCGCCGCCAGCTGGGCAAATACTCCGTTGCAGGAGTTGGCCAGGGCGGAGGAGATATCCAGTTCTCCATGGGCCTTGGGACAGGTGATGGTCTCGCCTCCCACCACCGTGGAGCCGGTACAGGTCCAGGTGCGGGAGAACAGGTCGGGGATGTTTTCAATGGCGGCGGCCAGGGTCACCGTCTTATACACCGATCCGGGCGGGAAGGTGCCGGAGAGGAAGCGGTTGAGGTACACGCCCTCGTAGGCGGGGTCGTCCTCCACGTTCTCCGGCGGGTTCAGGGGATCGTAGGTGGGGCAGGACACCATGCACAGTACCTCGCCGGTCTCATAGTTGTACACGCCTACCGTTCCCTTCTTGCCTCCCATGGCCTCATAGGCGATGTAGTTGAGCCGGGCATCAATGGTGAGGTAAAGGTCGTTGCCCGCTCCCAGGGGGGAGTAGGCTCCGGTAAACAGGTTATAGCCGGACAGCTTGTCGGCAAAGGCCACCAGGGCCCCGGTACCGATGCGTCCCTGGGCATCTCCCACAGCGTGGAGAGTGGCCTTTCGGACGGTGGCCCCGTCATAGTACTTCCGGTTTCCGTTTTCATCCACCCAGGAGAGCACGTCCCCGTCCCGGTCCAGCACCCGGCCCACCGCCAGCTGACCCTGGCTGTTATACAAATGCCGGTTGGCGGAAAAGGAGGCCCACCGCCCGCCGTAGCGCACGAAGCGAAACACGAAGAATCCGGTGCCCGCCAGCAGGACCGCGGCCAGCAGCAGGCAGAGGAAGGTACGCTTTTCAATCTTCTTCATCGTCCGCCTCCCATTCTTCCGTTCTTCTGGGAGCCAGCCGGGCGCCGCCCCGCTCCTCTTTTCGGGAGGGCAGGCGGATGGCAAAGCTGGCATTCTGTCTGGTATCTGTGGCCTTCAGGTAGGCCAGCAGGCCCCAGGAGGCGATCATGGCGGTGCCGCCGTTGGACACAAAGGGGAAGGTAACGCCGGTGAGGGGCAGGATATCCACTGCGCCGAACACGTTGAGGCAGGTCTGGAACACCATCATAGAGGTGGCGGCGCAGGCGGCGATGATGTAGAAGGTGGACCGGCCCGCCCGGCTGGCCCGGACGGCGAAAACCGCCAGGGTGAGAATGGCCATCACCGCCAGCACGGCGATGATCAGCCCCCACTCCTCACACAGCATGCCGAAGACCAGGTCGGTGTCGCCGGCGGCCACATTGTGGAGCCAGCCCTCTCCCGGCGCCACACCCACCAGGCCGCCGGAGGCGGCGGCCGACATAGTGCGGGTCTGCTGGTAGCCGCTGCCCACTGATGCGTTCTCCCAGGCGTGGCCCCAGGTGGCAAACCGGCTGAGGATATAGGGCTTCACCGACAAAATGGTGAGCACGGCGAACACACCGCCGCCGCAGATAAGAGCCAGGGTGGCCCAGTCTCCGGAGCGGAGGTAGGCAATGACCACGAAGGTGACGAAGAAAATGGCAGCGGTACCGAAGTCGCTCATGTAGGCCAAGCAGGCCAGGCACACGCCGGTAAGGACAATGAACAGGCCCAGGTTCCGCTTGCGGAACAGCCGGTCCAGGGTGGCGGAGCCAGCAAAGATATAGCAGATCTTGGCGATTTCCGAGGGCTGGACCGAAATGCCGCCGATGCTCAGCCAGTTGGCCGCGCCGTACTTGGCCTCGGTGAGTCCGGCGGCGTAGAGCACCACCGTCAGACTCAGCAGAACGATGGCCGCCCCGGCCATGAGCCAGCGGATCTGCCGGGTACGGTCCAGGTCCCGGAGGAAGATGCCCAGCACCAAAAAGAGCACCAGGCCCAGCACCACGCAGAGGAACTGCTTGAACAAGGCCCCGGTATTGGAGGAGCAGGTGACCGCCAGAGACAGGGTGGACAGAAAGAAGGCGATGGTCTCCATCTCAAAGCCCACCCGTCCGGTGGCTCGGAGCACCAGGAAGTAGAGCCACATCACGCCGGTAAACAGCAGGAAGGTGAGGGGGATCATGGCGGTAGCGTTCTCGCCCTCGCTGATGGTGAGCTGGAGGGCAGTGAGCACCTGAAACACGGTGAGGAGCACCAAACCCAGCCAAGGGGACACCGGCCGGGAACGGCGGCGGTTCTCCCGCCGCTTGGCCTTTTCCTCCGGGGAGAGGGGAAGAAGCACTGTCTCCACGCCGCCCAGAGCAATGACGTCGCCGTACTGCACCTGAGCGGAGCCGTCGATCTCCTTCCCGTTGACCGCCACGCCTCCCTTGGAGCCCAGGTCGTAGGCGGTCCAGGTGTCATCCTCACTGCGTATAAGGGCGGCGTGCTGCCGGGACACCACGGGATAGTTCAAAATTACGTCGGAATTGCCGCCCCGGCCCAGAATATTCTCCCAGTGAGTCAGGGGCTCCTGGGCGCCGTTGGGCAGGGTAAGGTAGGCCCACACCTCCGGCAGGCAGGGCACCGTCAGCAGGGAGCGGATGGTGCGGACCAGGATGAGCAGGGCCAGGATGGGGAACACAAAGCGCACGATAGAAGTAAACCAGGCGCAGGCCACCTCATTTTCCACGATCCAGCCTATGAGCGCGTCCATTCCGCTCACCTCCTTTCACAGTTCTGTCGTTGAGCAGTATAGCACATTTTCCCCGGATAAAAAAGCGGGAGGCCGTCGCCCTCCCGCTTTTTTAAAAAATTCTTCACATTTTCCACCGTTTTTCCCACACTTGCGCGGAACATGGCAAAGATAGTATAATGTCCTCAAGAAAAAGGGGGTATTACCATGTCACAGATCATCGACGCCAAGGGCAAACCCTGCCCCACGCCTGTGCTCATGGCCAAAAAGGCCATGTCGGAAGGGGCGGAGACCTTTACCATTCTGGTGGACAACCAGACCGCTGTGGAAAACCTGAAGCGGCTGGCGGACAACCAAGGTTTCCAGGCCGCTGTCCGGGAGGAGGCGGGCGCTTACGCCCTGGATTTTGTCAAGGGCGAGGGCTGTGCCGCCTGCGAGGAGGCCGTCAGCTCCCCTCTGCCCACTCCGGGCGCGGACTGGGCGGTGTTCGTGGGCCGGGACATCATCGGCGACGGGGACCGGGAGCTGGGCACCAATCTGATACGGATGTTCTTCTATACCCTGACCCAAAGCGAGGACAAGCCGGGAGCAGTGCTGTTCATGAACGCAGGCGTCAAGCTGCCCACCCTGGACGAGCAGGTAGTGGAGCACCTGAAGGCCCTGTCCGACGCCGGGACGGAGATCCTGGTGTGCGGCACCTGCCTGAATTTCTACGGCCTGTCCGACCAGCTGAAGGTGGGCACGGTGAGCAATATGTACGACATCGTCACCCGGATGCAGAAGGCCACCAAGGTCATCAGCCTGTGATGGATTACGGTCTGATCACCTTTTCCTCCACCCACGGGGCCATCTGCGCCCAGAAGGCCCTGGAGCCGGTGGCTCCGGTGCGGGTGATGCCGGTGCTGCGGGAGATCTCCCTGGGCTGCGGCATGGCCCTGCGCTTCCCGCCGGAGGATCTGGAGTCGGTGCGGCAGGCTCTGGCAAACTCTGCCCTGAAACCGGGGGAGTACGCCTTTTACGCCATAACGGGCAGCGGCCCCGCCCTGAGGGCGGAGCCGCTGTAAGGTCATACGATCCAGCCGATGAGGATGGACAGGGCGAACGCGATGATGGCGGGCATGAAGTTCTCCCACCGGACGGGCTGCTCGAAGAGAGCTTTTAGCAGCAGCACCACACCCACGATCCGCAGCAGCCAGGGCAGCAGGGCCATCATCAGCAGAAAGGGCAGGCCCACCAGGACCAGCACCACGGGGATGAAAATGAGTGCGGCCAGGCAGATCAGGCACAGGCTCAATAAAGTCACCATAGGTTCTTTCCTCCTTTGTTGGGACCAGTGTACCACCACTATGTGAAACCGCCGTAAAAGGATCCTTAAAATCTCATAAAATTTCGGTGCAGGATCCTTATATGAAAAACCGGCGCCGCGCCCCTGGTGTGCGGCGGGCCGGGTCTCTTTCTAACATACGGATGCTCAGGCCTGGGGGGGCACGAAAAACCCGAAC
>NZ_JBQHUF010000015.1:0-95304 GCF_052065355.1 Flavonifractor sp. HCP28S3_F3 | reverse complement strand
AGTGAGGACGGAAGCCGGGAACAGGAAGTGGAAATCTTCTACCGCTTTATCGGCAAAATCGAATGACACATCTTGAGATACCCAACAATATCTTTAACTAAGGGAAACGGGAGACGCCACCCCCGAGGTGGATAAACTGGTGGCCTTGGCCAAGGCCTTCGGCGTGACCACCGATGAGCTGCTCAACTCGAAAGAGCCGGAGGTCGAAACCCCGTCTCCGCCCCCATCGGAGCCGCCCTATTATCCCCGCCGAGGCTTCGGAAGCCTGGTCTGGCTCATCCGCCGGTACGGCTGGCTGGCCGGTGTGTACATCGCCCTCAGCGGTGCAGGTATTGCCCTGGTAGGCGGCCTGGCCCGGTATTCCTTCCTCAGTATGACCCGAAACCTGCTTGGGGATGGTTTCTTTGACAGCCCCGGCTGGAACCGGGGCGCTCAGACCCCGCTTATCATCGCCACGGTGATCCTGGTGGTGGGGCTGGTCATCCTGGCTGCCGGGGTGATCCTGGCTGTGGTGCTCTACCGAAAGGGTCGAAAAGGGGATTGACAAATTTTTTCCGGCCGCTATAATAGGACATTACAGGTGTCAAGACACCTGTAATGTCCTATTTTTTTGACTGGAGAGAGAAGGATATGGAAGGCATCAAAGCATTTTTAAAGCGGAAGGACGTTGTCATCTCCGCCCGTCGCTACGGCATTGACGCCCTGGGGGCTATGGCCCAGGGTTTGTTTTGTTCTCTGCTGATCGGTACCATTCTGGACACTCTGGGAGATCAGCTGGGGATCGCGTTTCTGGTGCAGGTGGGAGCCTACGCCTCCGCTATGAGCGGGGCGGCCATGGCCATCGCCATCGGCTACGCCCTGAAGGCGCCTCCCCTGGTGCTCTTTTCCCTGGCTACGGTGGGTTATGCCGCCAACGCTCTGGGTTCCACTACCCTGGACGGCGGAAAGGGAGCCGGCGGTCCGCTGGCGGTGCTCTTTATCGCCATCATTGCCGCTGAACTGGGCAAGATCGTCAGTAAGGAGACCAAGATCGACATTCTGGTCACGCCGCTGGTGACCATTTTAAGCGGTGTGCTCCTCTCCGCATGGTGGGCTCCCGCCATCGGCACGGCGGCCTCCTCGGTGGGAGATTTCGTCAAGTGGGCTACCATTCTTCAGCCCTTCTGGATGGGTATCCTGGTGTCGGTGGTCATTGGTGTGGCCCTCACTTTGCCCATCTCCTCCGCTGCCATCTGCGCCGCCATCGGCCTTACCGGCCTGGCAGGAGGCGCAGCGGTGGCAGGCTGCTGCGCCAACATGGTGGGCTTTGCAGTGCTGTCCTTCCGGGAAAATAGGTGGGGCGGCCTGGTAAGCCAGGGCCTGGGTACCTCTATGCTCCAGATGGGCAATATTGTGAAAAATCCGCGCATCTGGCTGCCTGCTATCCTGGCCTCGGCAGTTACCGGCCCCGTTGCCACCTGCCTGTTCCACTTTGAGATGAACGACCCCTCCGGCGGCGTGGCGTCCGGCATGGGCACCTGCGGCATGGTGGGTCCCATCGGTGTGTATGCCGGCTGGGTAAACGATGTGGCTACCGGTGCCAAGGCGGCCATTACCGGCTTTGACTGGCTGGGAATGTTGCTGATCTGCTTCATACTCCCCGCCGTGCTGACCTGGCTGTTCGGTCTCTTTTTCAGAAAGATCGGCTGGATCAAGGAAGGCGACCTGACTTTGGAATAAAAGGAAAGGGAGAGTCTGCGCAGGCAGGCTCTCCCTTTTTTATAAAAAATGAAAATAAAAACGGCACTCCATACGGAGTGCCGTTTTTCTGGAGCAGGTGACGAGGCTCGAACTCGCTACCTCCACCTTGGCAAGGTGGCGCTCTACCAGATGAGCTACACCTGCAAGCAACGAATCATATTATAGCCAATGCACCCGCCGCTGTCAAGCATTTTTTTCGATTTTTCTTAAATTTTTGGAGCGCCGTCCCAGAGGTAGCCCAGCTCCAGCAAATCCTGGGCGGACCAGGTGGTACCGTTCCGGTCCCGGGACAGGTCTACGTAGTGGGCGCCGCCGTCGCTGGTCAGCTGGTTCCAGAAGTGAGGCTTCCCGTTCAGCGTACCTTCCACCAGGGTGGAGCCCACCTCCATCTGACCGGCCAGCAGCTGGAAAGCCAGTGCCAGCCCTTCACTGTTGGCACCATCGCCCAGGATGGCGTCCCAGGCGGTGGAACCGCCGCCGGGCGTATAGGTCACAGCCTGGGGAAGTAGAGTGAACAGCCGGCTTAACCGCTCCACGTCGCTGTACTGCTGGGGATTCAGGGAGGCAAAGAGGGAATCTACTTTCTCCTGAAGCTGGGTGGCCTTGGCGCGCATAGTCTCCACATCCTCCGGATAGGTCAGCAGGATCTCCACAATCCGTTGGGTGCCGGTATCAGGGTAGAGGGCGACGGTGCACTCCGGCATGCCCATGGCGGAGGCAGGTGCGTCGTAATAGGCCTGACGCACCAGATCGGCCACGGAGTCCGTTCCGCCGGTGAAATAGCCCACCCGCAGTACCAGTTCCGGCCGGTATTCGGACAAGGCAGCCGACACCTCCTTGCGGATGGCGCTGGTGCTGGTGACGTTCACGATATTCTGCACCTGCTCCTTAGTGCGGCGGTAGGTGATGGAAATAACAGCCTCATAGGTGGTCAGCACCCGGGTATAGCTGTTTTTGATAAAATCCACCGCATAAGCGCCCAGGGGGTCATCTTTGGCGACCTCCACACAGGCGCGGTTCAGATCGTCCTCCACCTCGCCCCGGTAGTCAGTGAGTTGGATCATCCCCTCCTCTGTCCCCTGAGAGACCAGGAAGAGTACCGCGTTCACCAGCTCAGAATAAGTATTTGCCTGAAGAGTGGAGGAGTCCCCGGCAACCGCCGGCTGTTCCACATGGGGCTCCACCGCTACGTAGGGTCGATCCAGCAGGGAGGAGCAGCCGGAGAGGAGCAAGGCACAGCACAGCGCCAGAGAGAAAATGGCTCGTTTCACAACCCAGCCCCTCCTTTTCCTCTTAAAATCCAAGCTCCTGGTCAATGAGGACCACTTCCGACCGGCCAATACCGGTAGGCGCCTCCCACAGCACAGTAAGGGCACGGCAGATGCGCTCAGGACTCTTGCAGTCGTAGCACTTGTCGCCTTTGACGGCACAGGGAGTTTTTCTTCCGAGTCTCTGAGCGTTCTTGGGAGAGGCGATGTTCCGGGCCCGCCACAGAGCCTTGCCGTAGTCGGCAGCCAGTTTGTTGCGGCCCACGATGAAGTAGACTTCCTCATGCCCAAAGATGGTGGAGGCCACACGGTTTCCGGTGCCGTCAATGTTGATAATCTCGCCGGTTTCTGCCAGACCATTCACCGAGGTGAGGTAGACCTGAGTGCCGGCAGCGTCCCGGAGGGTGCCATCCTTCCAGTGCCAGATCACTTGGTTGTGCTGTTCCAGCCGCTGGTCCAGGCCCATATCCCGGATGGTCATGGACCCGCCGATACCGATGGTTCTGCCATCCAGCTTGCTGTCCAGGTAGTCCATGGCCTCCTCTGCCGTGGCAAAGCAGCTTACTGCAAAGCCCCGAGCCTCCAGGTTGGCCTTGACCGTTGAAAAATCGTACATAAAGCGCCCCTCCAATCCGTTTTAAAGGTCGTTCTGCTTGTATTCCCGGAATCCGTCACCCAGCACCTCGTGGGCCTCGCACACAATGAGAAAGGCTGCGGGGTCGATCTCTTTAACGGTGCGCTTGAGAGCCACGATCTGACGCTGCTTGAAGGCCACCATCAGTACCTTCTTTTCCGCGCCGGAGTAGGCGCCCTGCCCCTGGAGAATGGTGACGCCCCGGTCAATATCGTGAATGATGGCATCGGTGATCTGTTCATAGGCGTCGCTGATGATATAGGCTACCTTGGCGTTGTCGATACCATAGAGAACTCCGTCCATCACCAGGGAGGAGATATACAGGGCCACCACGCCGTACATGGCGCTGTACAGATTGCGGAAGGCCAGAGCCACCGCTACGATGACCACCAAATCAATGCCCAGCAGCAGTTTGCCCATAGGCAGCCAGGCCAGCTTGAGCTTGAGCAGTCGGGCGATCAGGTCGGTGCCGCCGGTGGTAGCTCCCTGGAGGAAAACCACACCCAGGGAACCGCCCATGGACACGCCGCCGAAGATGCAGGCCAGCAGGGGATCCATAGGATCAAAGGTAAAGAACAGGTTGATCAGGTCGATAAACGTTGAGGAGACAAACATGGCGTACAAAGAGGAGACCAGCAGGTGTCCTCCCAGCAGACGCCATCCCAGCAGAAACAGAGGAATATTCAGAAGGATGACCACTGTACCTATGGGCAGGATGGGGAAAAAGTGGTTGAGGATCTGTCCCACGCCGGTAATGCCGCCGAAGCCGATCTGGTTGGGGTCATAGCACCAGCAGAAGCCCAGAGCATAGATTGCCGAGGCCAGGGTGATCCACAGATAGGGCATAAAATATCGTTTCAACAAGGAATTCATATCGTGACTCCTTCAGGCTCATTCCAGCAGGGTAAGCTGCTGTTCTCCCCGGTCTTCCTCCTTCAGGAGCATACCGGCCACCGGGAGGGACCGGGCCCGGTACCGGGCGGAATTGACGATAGTGGTGTCCGCAAGGGGACGGGCGGTCTCCACCTTCCACTTGGGCTTAAGGGTCATCACGTTGACACCCTGGGTGGAGCGGGTGGTCTTGGGATTGAGGGCGGAGGTGTGGAACACCAGGCAGCGTCCCTCGGTAGAGATCACAGCCAGCTCCAAGTCCTCTTTGATGTGGAGAGCGGCGGCCAGAGGCGACTTGTCAGAGTAGGCCCCGGTCAGCTTCTTCCGGCGGGTCTGGGTCTGATAGGCAGTCAGTTCCACCCGGGCCGCCTTGCCGTTCTCAAAGAAGAACAGCAGGCTGCCGGAGTAGTCGGAGGTAAGGCAGGCCCATACAAAGCTCTCGCCGGGGTCCATGCCCAGCTTGGTGGCCAGGAAGTCGCCAAGCACGCTGGCCTTGGCGTCGTCGAAATCACTGAGCCGGGTCTTGTAGCACTGCTGCTTGTCGGTGAATACCAGCAGCTCGTCCCGGTTGTTCCCCTCCCAGTACAGGAAGGGACCGTCCCCCTCCTTATATTTCTGCTCGCTGCTCATGCGTAGGGACTGAGGGGTAATCTTCTTAAAGTATCCCTCTTTGGAGCAGAACACATGCACCGGGTAGTCGGGGGTCTCGTCCTCGGCCTCCTCCGCCGCGGCGGTCTGGTAATCGTAGACGATCTCGGTGCGCCGGGGAGAGGCGTACTTCTTCTTCACCGCCGCCAGTTCCTGAGCGATGATCTTTTTAATGCGGCTGGGGTTGTTGACGATATCCTGGAGGTCAGCAATCTCCTCCTCCAGGCCCGCCACTTCCTCAATGCGCTTTAGAATATACTCCTTGTTGATGTTGCGCAGTTTGATGTCGGCCACGTATTCCGCCTGGATCTGGTCGATGCCGAAGCCGATCATCAGGTTGGGTACCACCTCGGCGTCCTCCTCGGTCTCCCGGATGATCTTGATGGCCCGGTCGATGTCCAGCAGGATCTTTTTCAGGCCCTTCAGCAGGTGGAGCTTTTCCTGCTTCTTCTTCATCACGTAGTAGGTGCGCCGACGGACACCGTCCATTCGCCAGCCCGTCCACTCTTCCAGAATCTCGCCCACACCCATCACCCGGGGCATGCCGGCAATGAGGATGTTGAAGTTGCAGGAGCAGGCGTCCTGGAGGGTGGTGGAGCGGAACAACTTGGCCATCAGCTTATCCGGATCGGTGCCCCGCTTCAGGTCGATGGTAATCTTCAGGCCGTTCAGGTCGGTCTCATCCCGCATGTCGGCAATTTCTTTGATCTTGCCTGCCTTGATGAGCTCGGCCACCTTGTCCATAATGGCTTCCACTGTGGTGGTGTAGGGGATCTCATACACCTCGATGAGGTTTTCGCTTTTCAGATAGCGCCACTTGGCCCGCACCTGGAAAGAGCCCCGGCCGGTGTTGTAGATCTGCCTTAACGCGGCTTCGTCATACAAAAGCTGGCCGCCGGTGGGGAAGTCGGGGGCTTTCAGGTACTCCATCAGGTTGACCTGGGGATTTTTCAGATAGGCCGCCGCCGCGTCGCACACCTCGGCCAGGTTGAAGCCGCACAGGTTGGAGGCCATGCCTACGGCGATGCCCTGATTGGCGCTCACCAGCACGTTGGGGAAGGTGGTGGGCAACAGCGTGGGCTCCTGCATGGAGCCGTCGTAGTTGTCCACAAAATCCACCGTGTCCTGGTCGATATCCCGGAACAGTTCGGCACAGATGGGGTCCAGCCGCACCTCAGTGTACCGGCTGGCTGCCCAGGCCATGTCCCGGGAGTAGACCTTACCAAAGTTGCCCTTGGAGTCCACCAGGGGGTGGAGCAGAGCGCCGTAGCCCCGGGAGAGGCGTACCATGGTGTCGTAAATGGCGGCGTCGCCGTGGGGGTTCAGCTTCATGGTTTGGCCCACCACATTGGCGCTCTTGGTGCGGGGCTTGGTGAGCAGGCCCATCTCATACATAGTGTACAGCAGCTTCCGGTGGGAGGGCTTGAACCCGTCGATCTCCGGGATGGCCCGGGAGACGATGACGCTCATGGCGTAGGGCATATAGTTGAGCTCCAGCGTCTCGGTAATGGGCTGCTCCAGCACCTCGGGCCGCAGGCCCATTACGTTGGGGTTGTTGACCTTCTTCGCCCCCTCCTCGGGAGCCTTCTTCTTTGCCAAATTAAATCATTCCTTTATCCGTGCAGGCTGGCCGTTCGGCCTTGTTCAGTGGTTAGGATTATATCATTCCTTTAAAAAAAACGCAATTCATCGGCGTAAAGCGCAAAAATGACCGGCGGTCTGCGTATCACACAGACCGCCGGAAGGATTTACTGGATAACAGGGATGGTGACATAGGTGCCGGTGTTGTCCACCGTGAAAGCGGTGACGGTTTCCGGCCAGTAGGTGACCTCCGGGTCGGTGGAGTAGAGCACCAGGGCCAGCTGATGTCCGGCCTCCACGGTGTAATCAATGGGCTGGAGCTCCAGCTGGAAGGTGTAGAACTCGCCGGGCTCCACCACATCCACATTGTAGATGGAGGTGCGGTTCTGGATGTCCATCCAGCCGCGGGTGATGATCTTATGGTCGGTCTGGGTCAGGGCGAACTGCTCCAGGTCCTTGGCCGCCAGGCCGCCGCCCTGCCATACCGCACCGCTCTCTACCGTCTCGGTGGCCACGCCCTCGCCGTACTGCTCCAGCATGACGGCCTGCATACCGCCCTCAGGAGCCAGATCCACCAGCATGGCGCTGAGAATGCCGGTGGGCTGGTCGGCGCTGGCTTTGACGGTGACGGTGGGGGTGCCGTTGATGTGCAGGTCGTCCTTCACATCGAAGGTATATACCACGCTGGCGTTGGTGGTGCCGGAGATCACATCCTCCTCCCAGGCGTAAGCCATGTCGGAGCAGTACTCGATCCAGCCCTCGTCCACATCGGCCAGGGAGGTGTCGAAGCTGGTGGCCGACAGATTGCTGGAGAAGGCCTTCTGGCCCACACCGGCGTCAAAGCGAACGGTATCCTCACTGCCCCAGCTGTCGTAGCCAGTCCAGGTCAGGTCGGTGTTGCTCTGGATGCGGACGTTGGACTCGTCCTCCGCGCCGTTGTCCACACCGTAGAGGTAATGGGCGTACCAGCGGCCCAGGATGCCGTTGAGGTCCAGACCGTCGATCTGGTCGGGGGTCATGTGGGCACCCTGGTGGAGCACCAGCTTGACCTCCTGTCCGGCGGACTGGAAGGCGTCGTACATCAGATCAAACTGCTTGGGCCGCACGTTGAAGTCATTGAGGCCGTGGATGATGAGGGCGGAGCAGTTTAGATTCTCCGCGCCGTTGGTGTAGTTGCGCTCGTCCCAGAAGAAGTTGTAGTCGCCGGAAAGGGCGTCCTGATCCTGGATCATCTGGGCCTGATAGGCCTCATAGTCCGCCTGGATGGAGGCATAATCCCCCTCGTCCAGCTGGCGGGACATGCAGTAGTCGGCCAGAATGTTGCAGTCGTCGCCGGGGTAGTACAGGCCGCCCGCCGCGGTGCCCTGAGAGCGGTAGTAGTCATACCAGCTGGCGATGCCTGCACGGGGTACGATGGTCTTCAGACCCTCCACGCCGGTGGAGGCCACCGCGAAGGCAGTGGAGCCGGCATAGGACTGGCCGCTCATGGCCACATTGCCGTTGGACCAATCGGCCTTCACTTCGATGCCGGAGGTCTTGTCGGTGTAGGCCTTCACGCTCTCGTCACCGGCCAGCCACTGGACCACTGCGGCGAAGGCAGCGGTCTCGTCGGCGCTGGCGCAGGTCTCAAAGCCGTCGGAGCCCAAGGTGCCGGGGCCGGCGCAGGACACGTAGGCGTAGCCCCGAACCAGCCAGTAGTCATAGGAATCCACGTTCTCGGTGGTCTCCCACACGTCGCCGCCATTCCCGGCGTCGCCGGAGCCGGTGACGGTCTGGCGGGTAAGCTGAGCGTCTTCCGTCTCAACAGTCGTCCAGTCCCAGTCGGCCTTGGTGGTGCTAGTGGACTGCTGGGCCTGGGTGAGCTGGGCGTCCACGATGTGAGCGTTCCAGGTATCCAGGTCATAGGCGTCGGTGCAGCCGGCGGAGTAGGGCCGGGCCTCAAAAATAGAGGCGGCCTTCATACCCTCTTCGGTAGCGGCGGGGCGCTGGATCAGCACCTTGACCAGGTCGGCCTTGCCGTCGCTGTCGGTGTCCACGGGGGTCTCTACGTACACCACTTCCCGGATGATGGTGTCATAGGGGAAGATGGGCTGAGCCTCACCGTTGACGAAGAGCGGCTCGG
The DNA here is from genome assembly GCF_052065355.1 of Flavonifractor sp. HCP28S3_F3. Lineage (NCBI taxonomy): Bacteria > Bacillati > Bacillota > Clostridia > Eubacteriales > Oscillospiraceae > Flavonifractor > Flavonifractor sp. HCP28S3_F3. Next base: position 86,420 of record NZ_JBQHUF010000015.1, on the reverse strand, counting down.
GAGTCTCGGCCTGGATGGTTTCCCGGTACTGGGCCGCCAGTTTTGCCATCTCGGTCAGGCTATCGGCGGTGAGCACATCGCCGGCGGTGAGTACCAGACTGTCGGCCAGTGCGCTGTAATCGTTGGGCCAGGCGCCGATCTGTCCATCGCTGAGGCCCATCCAGCGCATCAGAGCGGTGGCCGCCTCCAGCGGGGTGGCGGTGCGCTGGGGCTGGAAGGCCCCGCCGCCGCTGCCCTGCATCAGGCCTTTGTCGTGGAGCAGGTTGGCCGCTCCCTGATAGGCGGCGTCGTCTGCCACGTCAGTGTAGATGCTGGGCTGGGCCTCGTAGGTCTCCAGCTCCTGGGTGTAGCCGCACAGCTGTACCAGCTGCTGCGCCAGCTCACCCCGGGTCATTCCCTCGTCGGCGGCAAATGCGGGGGTGAGCAGGCTCCCGCAGAGCGCCAGGACGAGGCCGCAAGAAAGCAGTTTCCTCAAGGTGATCCCTCCTGATCTGAATTTGTATTCTGTCGAATACGATGCACTTTGATTATAGCAAGGGACAGTTGGATTTGCAATGAGATACGGGCCGGGATCTGACAAGATCCCGGCCCGCAATCCTTACGAAATATCCGCCAATTCCAAATATTTGTATCCGTTTTCCGCGATATGATCTTTTCGACCCTGGAGGTTGTCACCCAGCAGCAGGTCAAAGACCCGGGCGGTGTTCTCCACATCCTCGGGCATGACCTTGATGAGCCGTCGGGTCTCAGGATTCATGGTGGTGAGCCACATCATGTCCGGCTCATTCTCGCCCAGACCCTTGGACCGGTTGATGGAGCACTTCTTGCCCGCCAGCTCCCCGTTGACGATCTCATTCTTCTCCGCGTCGGAGTAGGCAAACCAGGTCTTCTCCTTATAATTGATCTCATACAGAGGGGACTCGGCGATATACACGTACCCGCGCTGAATAAGAGTGGGAGTGAGCCGGTAGAGCATGGTCAAAATCAGGGTGCGGATCTGGAAGCCGTCCACGTCGGCATCGGTACAGATGACGATCTTGTTCCACCGCAGGTTCATCAGGTCGAAGGCGGCCATGTCCTTGGCGTGCTTGTCGTGGACCTCCACGCCGCAGCCCAGTACCTTCAAAAGGTCGGTGATGATCTCACTCTTGAAGATCTTGGCGTAGTCGGCCTTGAGGCAGTTGAGGATCTTGCCTCGGACGGGCATGATGCCCTGGAACTCCGCGTCCCGGCTCAGCTTGACGCTGCCCAGAGCGGAGTCGCCCTCCACGATGTAGAGCTCCCGGCGGGTGGTGTCCTTTGTCCGGCAGTCCACAAACTTCTGTACCCGGTTGGAGATGTCCACGCTGCCCGACAGTTTTTTCTTGATGTTCAGTCGGGTGCGCTCGGCGTTCTCCCGGGAGCGCTTGTTGATGAGCACCTGCTCGGCGATCTTGGCACCGTCGAAGGGGTTTTCGATAAAATAGACTTCCAGCTGAGCACGGAGAAACTCCGTCATGGCCTCCTGGACGAACTTGTTGGTGATGGCCTTCTTGGTCTGGTTCTCATAGGAGGTCTGGGTGGAGAAGTTGTTGCTCACCAGGACCAGGCAGTCCTCCACATCGGCCCAGGTGATCTTGCTCTCGTTTTTCTGATACTTGCCTTGGGCCTTCAGATAGGCGTCGATGCCGTTGACGAAAGCGCTCTTCACCGCCTTCTCCGGGGAACCGCCGTGCTCCAGCCAGGAGGAGTTGTGGTAGTGCTCGATGACCTGCACGGTGTTGGAGAAGCAGAAGGACACAGACAGCTTCACCTTATATTCGTCCTTGTCCGCCCGGTCCCGGCCTTTCCGCTCGGTCTGCCAGAATACCGGCTGGGTCAGGGGATTTTCCCCTGCCAGCTCCTTCACATAGTCCTCGATGCCGTTTTCATACTTGAAATCGGTGGTCTCGAACTTGCCCCCCACCTGGTTGCGGAACCGGAAGGTGACTCCGGCGTTGACCACCGCCTGCCGCTTGAGCACATCCAGGTAAAACTCTACCGGAATGTCGATGTCGGTGAACACGTCCAGGTCGGGGAGCCAGCGGAATTTGGAGCCGGTCTTTTTGCCGGAGTAGGGCTCCTTCTTCAGCCCGCCTACATTTTCGCCCTTCTCAAAGTGGAGGGTGTACTCATACCCGTCCCGGTGCACCACCGCGTCGAACCAGGCGCTGGCATACTGGGTGGCGCAGGAGCCCAGGCCGTTGAGACCCAGGGAGTATTCGTAGTTGTCGCCGGAGTTGTTGTTGTATTTGCCACCGGCGTACAGCTCGCAGAATACCAGCTCCCAGTTGTATTTCTGCTCCTTCTCGTTCCAGTCCACCGGGCAGCCCCGGCCGAAGTCCTCCACCTCGATGGACTTGTCCTCATACCGGGTGACGGTGATGAGGGAGCCGTGGCCCTCCCGGGCCTCGTCGATGGCGTTGGACAGAATTTCAAAAACGGCGTGCTCGCAGCCCTCCAGCCCGTCGGAGCCGAAAATAACAGCCGGGCGCTTGCGTACCCGGTCGGCTCCCTTCAGGGAGGAGATGGAGTCGTTTCCGTAACCTTTGGGGGAAGTAGACTTAGCCATGGGACCTTCCTCTCACCTTTCCAAAATCATGTACTGCATCATATTATAATAGCTCAAACCGGGCCAAAGTGTCAAGAAACAGGAACATGAGCAAAATCGAAGCCGCCGGGCATTTCTGCCCGGCGGCTTTTGCACTGGGACGGTTTTGTCCCAGGAAGGGGCAGGCTTGTGCTCCCTTCCTTCTTCTGCTCCTTTCGCCTTTCGCCAGAGGGTGAGCTCACCCGGCACCGGCTTAAAAGGAGATGCGGAAGGCGGAACTCTTGCCTGTCCGAGCCTAGTATGTGCACCCTGTACTGGGCTATGCCAGGAAAAAAACGGAATAAAGCCTGTCATATTTGTCCAGACTAGGCGTAGAATAACACCAGAACGGGAATACCCGGAGGGAGGAACACACCATGACGGAAACAGCGCGGCCCTTCACTCTGCGCCGGAGACGAGAAGACCCTCGGGAGGAGGACCGGCGGACCCTGGCGGAATGTCTGGCCCAGACCAACCGACAGATCGCCCAGGCCTATCAGAGCTTCAACGCCGTCGGGGACCCGGACCTGATCGAGTCCTACGTGTATGAGATCAATGCCCTTCAGTCCCGGTACTCCTATCTGCTGCGCCGGCTGAAGGAACTGGACGGCGCCGCGGAGCAGGCATAAGAGAATGGGGCGACCCGCTGCCAAGGGACTGGCACAGCCGGAGGAGGTGGCGGAATGGATTGGTTTCTGGACGCCCTGCCATGGATCGTAGGCGGGCTGATTTTGGCACTGGCACTGGCGGCCCTGCGGCGGCCGCTGAACGCGCTGATGCGTCTTGCCTTGCGGACGGGAGTGGGCCTGGGTGTGCTTTACCTGGTGAGCCTGGTAGGCGGGTCCATCGGGCTCCGCCTGGGCGTAAACCTGGCCAATGCGCTGGTGCTTGGCCTGCTGGGCGTGCCCGGCTTCGGACTGCTGGTGATGATGGATTGGGCACTGGCTATTTAAAGAGCCTATAAACCGCTTGCGGGAGGGGAAAACCCTCCCGTTTTTTACAAAAATCCTTAAATTTCTTTCAGGCTTTTCATTGTTCACAAAATTTTAAAATCCATGTCGTAAAATATAAGAAATTTTAGTGTAGATAGGATGTGGATCGAAGTGAAGAAGAAGTGGACCGCGCTGGCCTGCGCCCTGAGCCTGTGTGTGGGACTGGCCCTCCCTGCCGCGGCCGCGGGGACGTTTGTGGACGTGCCGGACGGTGCCTGGTATGCCGCCGAGGTGAACGCCGCTGCGGAAAAAGGATACATGACTGGAGTGGATTCCACCCACTTTTACCCGTTGAACAATGTGACCCGGGCTACGGTAGTCACGGTTCTGTGGCGGATGGAGGGCAAGCCCGCTGCCGCCTCTGCCTCCGGCTTCTCCGACGTAGCCGCAGACGCCTGGTATGCCTCGGCTGTGGCCTGGGCCAAGGAGAAGGGAATCGCCGACGGCAACGGCAAGGGCGGCTTTGACCCGGATAAGAACGTCACCCGACAGGAACTGGCGGTGCTCCTCACCCGCTACGACCAATATAAAGGTGTCAAACTGGCGGAGGGCGCGCTGAACCTGTTCAGTGATGCCAATCAGATCAGCAGTTGGGCCAAAGAGGGTATGCAGCACGCCATTGGCATGGGCTGGTTAGAGGGAAGCGGCGGTAAGATCGATCCAAATGGCCTGGCTTCCCGCGCCCAGTTGGCGGTCCTGCTGGACCGGATGGCCACTCCTGCCGCGGGATGAGCCTGTCCCCGGCGGACGGATAAAGAAAGGAGCCCAAACAATAACATGGAACAGCCCGATATCTTTATGTCCTATCTGCGTTTGACGCAGCACATGTCCCAGCAGTTCCGCAGCCATTTCGGCCGTCTGAACCTGACCTTTCCCCAGGCACTGGTGCTTACCGTGCTGGGAGAAGGAGACCCCATCCCCATCAGTACCCTGGCTGAGCGGACGGGGAGCGCCAACAGCACCGTCTCCGGCATCGTAGATCGGCTGGAGAAGCTGGGCCTGGCCAAACGCCAGCGCAGCGAGCTGGACCGGCGGGTGATTTATGTATGTGCGACGGAGAAGTATGCCGCCCTGCGGGACAAGGCATCCACCGATGTGGGTGGATATTTTGACTCCCTCCTGCACACCATGCCTGAGGAGGACCGGGCACTGATCGCCACTGCCCTGCAGAAGCTGGACGAGGCTCTGGTTCGGGCAGAAGAGGGAGAGTATTAAGGTCCGACTGCCTGTGCTGAAGGGAAAGGAAGAGGGGGACGCAGGTGAAACGGGACGGATATGATGCATACCACGGCCGGAACCGGTTTGCAACCTTTTTAAAGATACTCATTGTGATGCTGATCCTGCTGCTGGTTGCGGCAGTGGCGGCGCTGTTTTTCCTGGAACCTTATATTGTATATTCTTCCGACGGTGTGCGGCTGGATCTGCCCTTCTTCCAGGAGAAGGATGAGGACCCGGATCCGGAGACCCCTGCCCCGACGGTGGTGGTGAGTACGCCGGAGGCTACGCAGACCCCTGAACCGGAGCCTGATTTCAGAGGTGTTACGCTGGAGCGTACCGCCCTGTATGACGGTACCGCCCAGGCCCAGGTGGAGCAGGCGGGAGCCACTGCCGCCATCTTTGACATGAAGGCGGATGACGGCAGCCTGGGTTATATTTCTCAGCAGGCGCTGGCCCAGGAGACCCAGGTCTCTGCCTCTGACCCGGCCATCAACGCGGCCATTCAGCTGCTTAACAGCGGAGATCTGTATACCGTGGCCCGGGTATCCTGCTTCCGGGACAATACAGTGCCTCGGGAACACGGATCCATCTCTATCCCCAAGAGCAGCGGCAACTGGCGGGACGATGCGGACTACCGCTGGCTCAGTCCTGCCAGCGCGGAAGCCCGGGCCTATGTGACGGGCATCTGCCGGGAATTGGCGGAGCTGGGCTTTGACGAGATCCTGCTGGACAACTGCGGCTTTCCCACCCGGGGAAACCTGGACAATATTCGTACCAGTGACAATTACAATCCCGATGACCTGACCGGTCCCCTGGAGACCTTCTTCCAGGAGCTGGAGACCGCCCTGGCCGATTATCCGGACGTGAAGGTGTCGGTAGTGAGCAGCCAAAGTGTACTTTCCGGCGAAAGCGACGGCAGTGGTCAGACTGTCAGCTTGCTGGAGACCCGGGCTGACCGGGTGTTGGCGGCTCAGGAGGGGGAGGAGCCCCTGCCCATGCTGAACGGCGTGCCGGTGGCTGCCATCCTTACCGAACCCGGTGATCCTGCCGGTACGCAATGGGCTGTTCTGCCGTCTCAAAGCTGAATAAACGCCCGTTCTCTCGAGCGGGCGTTTTTCATATAAAAACGTCGAAAAAATGTTTTTTTGGCATAAATAAATATTTTAGTTTCAAAAGGCGGAAAATTGACGTGTATGCAAGGGTAAACTTGCATAAAAACAGAACTTGCAGTTTAAAAGACTTAGTCAAAAAACTAAACTCACAATTTTAAACTTGAAATTAGCGCGGGTTTGAAGTATGATGCAAGTATCATCGGAAGTTTATTCCTGTGGGATAACCAGATGCGGAAAGGCGGTGAAAGCATGTCAATGGAAGCGATTAAGCAGGTGACCCAAGCCGAGCAGGACAATCAGGCCCGCAAGGCGGAGGCCCAGGCGGAGGCCAAGCGCATGGTAGCGGAGGCCGAGAGGGCAGGCAAGGCACATCTGGCGGAAGCCAAGGCCCAGGCGGAGGCCCAGGCCCGGGGCTTCCTGCAGCAGGCGGAGGCGAAGGCGGCCGAGCACGCGGCGGAGGTAATGGCGCAGACCAAGCAGGTCTGCGACGGCCTGCGGGCTAAGGCGGAAGGACGTCTGGCCGATGCCGCTGAGAGCATCGTGAGAAGGGTAGTGAAGAACTGATGTCCATTGTGAAAATGAAGCGGCTGCGGCTCATCGGCATGCAGGACCAGCGTCCGGCCATGCTGCGGCTGCTTCAGCATTTGGGCTGCGTGGAGATCGACGAGCCCGGGGACCGATCGGGTGACCCGGACTGGGCGGCGCTGACGCGGCCGGACACCGGGGAGCTGAACCGGGCCAGGGACGCCCGGACCAGCGTGGAGAACGCCCTGAAGACCCTGAAAAAATACGGGCCCAAGCAGAAGGGCGGATTCCTGACACCCAGGCCGGTCATTACGGAGGCGGAGCTGTTTGACGACGACGCCTACCAGGCGGCCCTGGCGGATGCCGGGCGGCTGGTGGAGCTGGAGCGGCAGATCTCCTCTCTGTATGCCGAGCAGAACAAGCTGAAGACCCAAAAGCTGGCGCTGGCGCCCTGGCTGGCGCTGGATATCCCTCTGGAGACGGCCTCCACGCCGGAGGTGGCGGTGCAGTTCGGTACCGTGGCTGCGGCGGTGGATCTGGATGCCCTGGAGGGTGCGCTTAAGGCCGTAACCGACCTGTATGAGCTGATGAGGGCCGGTGAGGACCGGGAGCTGAAGTATCTGGTGTTCCTCTGCCACCGCAGTGTGGAGGAGGCCTGCCAGGAGGTATTGAAGGAGTACGGCTTCTCCCGGGCGGCCCTGCGGGGCTGGACGGGAACGGCGGCGGAGAACGACAAGCAGCTGGATGCGCAGCTGGCCGCCGCGGCCAAGATGCTGGAGGATACCATTGCCCAGGTGGGCTCCTACGCCGGAAAGAAAGGGGCTCTGGAGCAGGGCCTGGACCGGGCGGATCAGGAGATCGCCCGGGAGGAGGCCCGCTGCCGCCTGCTGGACAGCAGTACCGCCTTCTTCCTGGAGGGATGGGTGCCTGTCCCCGACGAGGGGAAGCTCACTGAGCAGCTGGCTCAGTTCGACTGCTGCTGGGAGACCCAGGACCCCGCGCCGGAGGATTACCCGGTGGTACCGGTGAAGCTGAAGAACAACAAATTCACCGAGCCGCTGACCACCATCACTGAGATGTACTCCCTGCCCGCCTATGACGGAGTGGATCCCAACGGTCTGATGGCTCCGTTCTATATCTTCTTCTTCGGCTTCATGTTTGCCGATCTGGGCTACGGCCTGATTTTGGCCGGCGCCTGTCTGTTCATCAATTTGAAAGTCAAGCCCAAGGGGGGCTTCGGTCAGCTGATCCGGCTGATGATCATGTGCGGTATTTCCTCCGCGGTGATCGGCCTGCTGACCGGCGGCTTCTTCTCCGATTTCCTGGTACAGTTCACCGATATGCTGGGCCTGCCCCAGCCGGCGGTGCCCTTCCTCTCCGTGCCGGATGGCAGCAATCTGCCCCGTCCGCTGCTGGACGTGATGAACGAACCCATGACCGTGCTGGTGTTTGCCCTGGTGGTAGGCCTGGTGCAGATCGTGGTAGGCATGGCGGTGAAGTTCTGGATGCTCTGCCGCCGGGGCCAGGTGGTGGATGCCATTCTGGACATCGGTACCTGGTGGGTCATCTTTGTGGGTATCGGCCTGTTCGCCCTGGGCGTGGGCAATGTGGCGGGGTATCCCGTGGTGCTCATTATCGGCTGCCTGATGCTGCTGGGCCAGAGCCGCAACGCCAAGGGCTTTGGCAAGGTGACGGCGGTCATCGGCGCGGTGTACAACGGTGTGACGGGTTATTTTGGAGACATCCTCTCCTACTCCCGTCTGATGGTCATGATGCTGGCCGGTTCGGTTATCGGCCAGGTGTTCAACATCCTGGGCGCCATGCCCGGCGGCGGTCTGCCCCCGGCCATCGGCATCCCCATCTTCTTTGTGATCTTCATCATCGGCCACGCTTTCAACATCGGCCTGAACGTGATTGGCACCTACGTGCACACATCCCGTCTGCAGTACCTGGAATTCTTCAAGCAGTTCTATGAAGAGGGCGGACGCCCCTGGCGGCCCCTGAACATTGCGACAAAATTTGTCGACATTAAGGAGGAACAGTAACATGACATTCGGTGAATTTCTGACTACCTACGCCGGCCCCTTCTTTGGTTTCCTGGGCGCCGCTCTGGCCGCAGGCCTGGCCTGCGTAGGCTCCGCGAAAGGTACCGGCCTGGCCGGTGAGGCTGGCGCTGGTCTGCTGGCCGAAGATCCCTCTCAGTTCTCCAAGTGCATGATCCTGCAGGTTATCCCCGGCACCCAGGGCCTGTACGGCCTGGTTATCGGCTTCCTGGCCCTGATGAAGATGGGCCTGTTCGACGGCACCGTGGCCAACCTGACTGTGGCCAACGGCCTGCTGATCCTGGCTGCCTGCCTGCCCATGGCGCTCGGCGGCCTGCTCTCCGGTATCGCCCAGGGCCGCGTGGCTGCTGCCTCCGTCAACATCGTGGCCAAGAACCCCAACGACTGGTCCAAGGGCATGGTGCTGTGTATCATCGTGGAGTTCTACGCCATCCTGTCCCTGCTGATCTCCTTCCTGATGATCATGTTCGGCTTCTAAGAAGCAGAAAGGCGAGTTATGGACGGAATTGAGAAAATCACCGGGCGCATCGCCCAGGACGCCGGCCGGGAGATCGACGGTATTCTGGCGGAAGCCCGCCGGCAGGCCGACGAGATTACCGCCCGGTATGAGGCCCAGGCCCAGCGGGAGAGCGAGGAGATCGTGGCCCGTGGCCGGCGCAACGCCGACGAGCGGGTGGAGCGGCTGGCCAGTGTGGCCCAGCTGGACGCCCGCAAGCTGGAGCTGGCTGCCAAGCAGGAGATGCTGGCCAAGGCCTACGACCTGGCGCTGGAGAAGCTGCTCAACCTGCCTGACAAGGAGTACGTGGATCTGCTGGCCGGCCTGGCGGTGAAGGCGTCCTCCACCGGCCGGGAGGCGGTCATCTTCTCCCAGAAGGACCGTGCCCGCTACGGCAAGGCGGTGGTCACCCAGGCCAACGAGAAGCTGGGCGACGGGCACCTGACCATGTCTGAGCAGACCCGGCCCATCAAGGGAGGCCTCATCCTCAGCGACGGGGACGTGGAGGTCAACTGTACCTTTGAGACCCTGGTACGCCTCCAGCGGGGCGAGATGGACCGGGAGGTCGCCAAGGTGCTCTTTGACTGATGCGCTCCTTACAAGTAAGGAGGCAATGGTTTGACTAAGATCAAAGATACGGATTATCTTACCATATCCGCCCGCATCCGGGCCATGGAGAACCGCCTGCTGACCCGGGAGCGGATGGAGCGGATGCTGGAGGCCCGCACCGACGAGGAGGCCGCCAAGGTTTTGACTGAGTGCGGCTACGGTGAGCTGTCCGCCCTCACCCACGGGGCGCTGGACGAGATGCTCTCCGCCGCCCGGGGCGCTCTGTATAAGGAGCTGAAGGGTGCGGTGCCTGATAAGCGGTTGGTAGAGATTTTTCAGATGAAATACGACTACCACAACGCCAAGACCCTCATCAAGGCTGCCGCCGTGGGCATCGAGGCCGACCGGCTGCTGATGGAAGGGGGGCGCTGGACCGCCGCCCAGATCAAGGATGCCTTCCAGCGTGACAGTTTGCGGGACTTTACCGATCCCTTCCGCCAGGCGGTTGTCCAGGCGCGGGAGCTGCTCAACGGCGGGGGAGACCCCCAGCTGGCCGACTTCGTGCTGGACTGGGCCTATTTTGAGGAGATGCGCGCCGCGGCTGAGGCCACCGGCAGCAGCTTCCTCCAGGGCTACGTCAGACTGCTGATTGACGCTACCAACCTGCGCTCCGCCGTCCGGGCGGCCCGCATGGGCAAGGGAAGCGACTTCCTCAGCCAGGTGCTGCTGAGCGGCGGTAATGTGGAGGTACACACCCTGACCTCCGGCAAGGGCGCTGACCTGGCCGCGGTGTTCCGGGCCGGGCCGCTGAGCGCAGCCGCGGAGGCCGGTACCGCTCTCACTGCCCCCGGCAGCGGGGAGCTCACCGGCTTTGAGCGCATGTGCGACGACGCGGTGATGCACTACCTGGCGCAGGCCCGCCGTATCCCCTTCGGGGAGCAGGCGGTGATCGGTTACCTGTACGCCAGGGAGAGCGAGTTTACCGCCATTCGCACCATTCTGTCCGGCCGCATGGCGGGCCTGGACGCGGATACCATCCGGGAAAGGCTGCGTGAAGCCTATGTCTAAGTACAGAATCGCAGTGCTGGGAGACAAGGACAGCGTGCTGGGCTTCAAAGCCCTGGGCCTGGACGTGTTTCCCGCCGAGAACGTGGAGGAGGCAAAGCATACCCTCCACGAGCTGGCCAAGGAAAACTACGCGGTGATCTATCTCACCGAGCAGTACGCCGCCGGCATGGGGCCGGAGATCGCCCGGTACAAGGACGAACTGACTCCTGCCATCATCCTCATCCCCGGCAAGGATGGCTCTCTGGGCATCGGCATGGCCAATGTGAAGAGCGCCGTGGAGCGCGCCGTGGGCGCGGATATTCTCTGACCTTCCAGGGGGGACGCTGTCCCCCCTAGATACGAAGGCGGTTCCCAAGGAAACCGCCTTCGATACCCCCCTCACCCGCGCTCGCGCGGGTGGTTGCCCGCCGGTGGCGGAGCAAGCGGGGGTGTGCTCCGCAGGCGCATGTCCTGCTGCGCACAGATTGTGATCTTCTTTCCGGCGTGATACGCCGGAAACTCTGCGAGGCCAACAGAGGCGGCCTTCCTGGCCGCCCGTGCCCCCGGCCGAGCCCAGCGCAAGCGGGTCGGACGGGGAGGAGGAGGGACAGCGGAGCGAGCAAGCCCTGGTGTTTACACCGGGGCGAGGGATGCGCAGCTTGTCCCGATGAGAAAGAAGGTTGAAACATTGAGCGGAAAAATCGTGAAAGTCTCCGGCCCGCTGGTGGTGGCCACCGGACTGACCGACGCCAACATGGCCGACGTGGTCCGCGTGGGTGAGCAGCGCCTGATCGGTGAGATCCTCACCATGAACGGCGACGCCGCCTCCATCCAGGTCTACGAGGAGACCTCCGGCCTGGGCCCCGGCGCGGTGGTGGAGACCACCGGCGCTCCCCTGTCCGTGGAGCTGGGCCCCGGCATCATTGAGAACATCTACGACGGCATCCAGCGCCCGCTGGAGGAGATCATGAAGAAGACCGGGGGCAACAACCTGCCCCGCGGCGTGGAAGTGCCCGCTCTGGACCGCCAGAAGAAGTGGGAGTTCAACGCCGTTGCCAAGCCCGGCGACAAGGTGGCCGGCGGCGACGTCATCGGCACCGTTCAGGAGACCAGCGTGGTGCTCCACAAGATCATGATTCCCCCCACCATGCGCGGCACCATCGAGTCCATCCAGTCCGGCACCTTCACCGTGCTGGACACCGTGGCCGTCCTGGTGGACGAGAAGGGCGAGCGCCATGAGCTGACCATGGTGCAGAAGTGGCCCGTCCGTGTGGGCCGCCCCTATAAGCATAAGTATCCCCCCCGCAAGCCCCTGCTGTCCGGCCAGCGGATCGTGGATGCCATGTTCCCCGTGGCCAAGGGCGGTACCGCCGCCATCCCCGGCCCCTTCGGCTCCGGCAAGACCGTCATGCAGCACCAGCTGGCCAAGTGGTCCGACGTGGATATCGTGATCTACATCGGCTGCGGCGAGCGCGGCAATGAGATGACCGACGTTCTGCGGGAGTTCCCCGAGCTGGTTGACCCCCGCACCGGCGAGTCCCTGATGAAGCGGACGGTGCTGATCGCCAACACCTCCGATATGCCCGTGGCCGCCCGTGAGGCGTCCATTTACACCGGCATCACCATCGCCGAGTACTTCCGCGACATGGGCTACGACGTGGCCGTCATCGCCGACTCTACCTCCCGCTGGGCCGAGGCTCTGCGTGAGATGTCCGGCCGTCTGGAAGAGATGCCCGGCGAAGAAGGCTACCCTGCCTACCTGTCCTCCCGTCTGGCCCAGTTCTACGAGCGGGCCGGCATGGTGGAGTGCATCTGCTCCGAGGGCGACCGCCGCGGCTCTCTGACCGCCGTAGGCGCCGTATCCCCTCCCGGCGGCGACCTGTCCGAGCCCGTGTCCCAGGCCACCATGCGTATCGTCAAGGTGTTCTGGGCCCTGGACGCCTCCCTGGCCTACCGCCGTCACTTCCCTGCCATCAACTGGCTGAACTCCTACTCTCTGTACCTGGACTCCCTGAAGCCTTGGTATGACGAGAACCTGGGTCCCCAGTTCATGGCAAACCGGGATAAATCCATGGCCATCCTCCAGGAGGAGGCCAGCCTGAACGAGATCGTGCAGCTGGTCGGTAAGGACTCCCTGTCTGCCGGCGACCAGCTGACTCTGGAGACCGCCAAGATGCTACGCGAGGACTTCCTGCAGCAGAACGGCTTCATGGAAGTGGACTGGTACTCCAGCTACGAGCGCCAGGACAAGATGATCCAGATGATCCTGGATTACGACAAGCTGTGCCGGGCCGCCATCGAGAAGGGCGCCAACGTGTCCGAGCTGTTCACCATCCCCTTCCGTGAGAAGATGGGCCGGGCCAAGAGTGTGCCCGACGATCAGTTCCCCACCGTCTACGCCGAGATGGCCCGCGAGATGGAGGAAGAGATCGAGGCTATTGCCGCCAAGGGAGGTGCTGAGGCATGATTCGTGAATATCGTACGATCCAGGAGATCAACGGCCCCCTGATGGTGGTGCGCAAGGTCCAGAACGTCACCTACGACGAGCTGGCCGAGATCGAGCTGCCCGACGGCACCATCCGCCGCTGCAAGGTGCTGGAGGTCAACGGCGACAACGCCGTGGTTCAGCTCTTTGAGTCCTCCGCCGGCATCAACCTGGCCCAGTCCAAGATCCGCTTCCTGGGTCACCCCCTGCAGCTGGCCGTGTCCGGCGATATGCTGGGCCGGGTGTTCAACGGCATGGGCCGTCCCATCGACGGCGGCCCCGAGATCATGGCCGAGGAGTACCGTGATATCAACGGCCTGCCCATGAATCCCGCCGCCCGTGACTACCCCAACGAGTTTATTCAGACCGGCATCTCCTCCATCGACGGACTGAACACCCTGGTCCGCGGTCAGAAGCTGCCTATCTTCTCCGGCTCCGGTCTGCCCCACGCCGCCCTGGCCGCTCAGATCGCCCGTCAGGCCAAGGTGCTGGGCGATGATGCCGCCAACTTCGCCGTGGTGTTCGCCGCCATCGGTATCACCTTCGAGGAGTCCGACTTCTTCGTGCAGGAGTTCCGCCGCACCGGCGCCATCGACCGTACCGTGCTGTTCACCAACCTGGCCAATGACCCCGCCGTCGAGCGTATCGCCACACCCCGTATGGCCCTCACCGCCGCGGAGTACCTGGCCTTTGAGAAGGGCATGCACGTGCTGGTCATTCTCACCGACATCACCAACTACGCCGAGGCCCTCCGCGAGGTGTCCGCGGCCAAGAAGGAAGTCCCCGGCCGCCGCGGCTACCCCGGCTACCTGTACACCGACCTGGCCACCATGTACGAGCGCGCCGGCCGTCAGTTGGGCAAGCCCGGCTCCATCACCATGATCCCCATTCTGACCATGCCTGAGGACGACAAGACCCACCCCATTCCCGACCTGACCGGCTATATCACCGAGGGCCAGATCATCCTGTCCCGCGAGCTGTACCGCAAGGGCGTGAATCCCCCGGTGGACGTGCTGCCCTCCCTGTCCCGTCTGAAGGATAAGGGCGTTGGCGTGGGCAAGACCCGTGAGGATCACGCCGGTACCATGAACCAGCTGTTCGCCGCTTACTCCACCGGTAAGGAGAACAAGGAGCTCATGAGCATCCTGGGCGAGGCCGCCCTGTCTCCCACCGATCTGCAGTACGCCAAGTTTGCCGACGAGTTTGAGAAGCGCTATGTCTCCCAGGGCGTGGACGAGAACCGTTCCGTCATCGAGACTCTGGACCTGGGCTGGGAGCTGCTGAGCCTGCTGCCCAAGGCGGAGCTGAAGCGCATCAAGCCGGAGTATATCGAGAAATACCTCCCGAAAAAGGAGGGATAAGATATGCCCGCCATTAACGTGAACCCCACCCGGCAGGAGCTGACCCGGCTGAAGACCCGGCTCAAGACCTCCATCCGGGGCCACAAGCTGCTGAAGGATAAGCGGGATGAGCTGATGAAGCAGTTCATGGACGTGGTGCGGGAGAACCGGGCGCTGAGAAAGAAAGTGGAGGAGGGGCTGATGAAAGCCCACGGCTCCTTCACCGTGGCCTCCGCCCTGATGTCCAGCGAGATGCTGGAGCAGTCCCTGATGTACCCCAAGCAGAGTGTGGAGCTGGACATGACGTTCCAGAATATCATGAGCGTGGATGTGCCCATCTACCACTTCAAGACCAAGAGCGACGACGCCGGGGAGATCTACCCCTACGGCTTTGCCGCCACCTCCGGTGAGCTGGACGGCGCCGTGGACGCCCTGTCCGGCGTGTTCCAGGATATGCTGAAGCTGGCCGAGATCGAAAAGACCTCCCAGCTGCTGGCGGAGGAGATCGAAAAGACCCGCCGCCGTGTTAACGCCCTGGAGTATGTGAAGATCCCTCAGATGGAGGAAGCCATCAAGTATATCACCATGAAGCTGGATGAGAACGAGCGGTCCAATACCATTCGTTTGATGAAGGTGAAGGATATGCTCCTGAAGGAGGCCATTGAGGAGAAGCGGGAGGCCGACGCCCGTGCGGTGGAAGCCTTCGGCGGACACCTGGAGGACCCGGAGAGCGTGTAACGCGTCTTTGGAAAAACATGAAAAGACTCCCGTCCGGACTGTCCGGACGGGAGTTTTTTTGACAGAACGGGGATCTTGCGGTATAATCACAGCCTATATCCCTCTGACAGGAGAACCCTATGCAAGTAAAAGAGACTCATTCCAAACTGATAAAAACCGGCCTGTGGCAGGCTGGATTCCTGTTGCTGACGCCCTTTACCGCTGTCTGGCTCATGCAGTTTACCTACGGTGCCCTGCCCTGGAACATGGGCCTGGGACCCACCCTGGCTAATGCACTGTGCGTTGCCCTGCTGTTCTGGCTCCTGTGCGCCCTGGTGGGGCGCATCGCCCCCTGCTGTATCGGCATCCACATCGCCGCCGGGCTGTGGGGAGCGGCCAACTATTTTGTGAACTCCTTTCGGGGTACTCCCATCCTGCCCTGGGACTTCTCCGCGCTGAGTACTGCCGCCGATGTGGCGGGGAACTACTGCTTTGTCCCCACCTGGCAGATGGCGGCGGCCATCATCCTGATGGTGGCCCTGGTTGTGTTCCTCCACAAGGAGGAACACAAGGCCCTTCTGCGCCTGACCGGGAAGCGGTGGCCCCTGCGGCTGTTATGCCTGGGGGCGGGGCTTCTGTGCCTGACACAGATCCTTCCCACCCAAAAGCTGGAGCACTTTTCGGTGAAAACCGACGTGTGGGACCCGGCGGGTTCCTACCGGACGGGGGGCTGCCTGGCGGCCTTCCTGCGTAACACCGAATTCCTGGAGGTGGATGAGCCGGAGGACCCCTCGGCGGAGCACGTGGAGGAGATCATGGAGGATGTGGAGCCGGCAGAACCGGCAGAGGTGCCGGTGGAACGGCCCAATATCATCGCCATCATGAATGAGTCCTGGGCTGACTTTGAGTACTACGGCAACCTCTCCCTCAGCGAGAGTGTCACCGACTACATATCCTCCCTGGACAACGCCGTGTACGGCCACGCCTATACCTCGGTGTTCGGCGCGGGCACCAGCGCCAGCGAGTTCGAGTTCCTCACCGGAAACTCCATGGCCTTCCTGCCCTCGGGCAGCATCCCCTACCAGCAGTATGTGCTGGGCCACACGGCCTCCCTGGCCTCCCGCCTGAAGGCGGAGGGGTATGAACCCTGGCCTTCCATCCCGGAGATTACACCTCCTGGCAGCGAGACCGGGCCTACCCAAACCTGGGCTTTGACAACTACAAGTGCGGTGCGGACATGGACGTACCCCAGAGCTTTGAGCACGGCTATGTCAGCGACCAGTCTGATTTTGAGCAGATCATCTGGGAATTTGAGCACCGGCAGGGAGACGATCCGCTGTTTCTCTTCAATGTCACCATCCAGAACCATGGCGGCTATACCGCCGCGGATTATCCTGCCCAGGTTACCCTTACTGACGTGCCGGGCCTGTACCCCATGGCGGAGCAGTACCTGACCCTGGCGAACAAGACCGACCAGGCCTTCCGCACTCTGGTGGAGTACTTTCAGCAGCAGGAGGAGCCCACCATCATCGTCATGTTCGGTGACCACCAACCCTCCCTGGAGCAGGCGTTCCTGGACAAGGCCTATGGTGTGACCCAGGAGCAGATGAACATGGGGGAGTACATGCAAAAGTATTTTGTACCCTTTGTCATCTGGGCCAACTATCCTCTGCCGGAGGAGGGGCCGGAGATCACCAGCCTCAACTTCCTGGGGCAGTACCTGCTGCGGTATGCGGGTATTGAGAGCACTGCTTATGGGAATTTCCTGTGGCAGCTTCAGGAGCAGCTGCCCGCACTTACCTTCGTAGGCTATCTGGATCAAAGCGGCCATGCCTACAGCCACCTGGAGACCAACGACTATACGCCCCTGATCCAGGACTATCAATGCGTGCAATACAACAACTTGTTTGGCGGCGACGAGCGGCTGGCGGAGCTGTTCGACAGTCCATAAAACAGAAAAGAGACCTGCCTAGGCAGGTCTCTTTTTATGTCTTACAGCAGAATGACCCCGGCATCCTGGCAGGCCTGAATAGTCTGCTCGTCCCAGACGCTGGCCTGCACCTCGCCGATATGGGCTTTGCCCAGCAGCAGCATGCACAGCCGGGACTGGCCGATACCGCCGCCAATGGTTAGGGGCAGCTTGCCCTCCAACAGCATTTTGTGGAAAGACAGCTCCCGCCGGTTGTCGCACCCGGCGATGGTAAGCTGCCGGTCCATGGCCGCGGGATCTACCCGGATGCCCATAGAGGATACCTCAAAGGCACGCTCCAGCACCGGATTCCACAGCAAAATGTCGCCGTTCAGGGTCCAGTCATCATAGTCCGGCGCACGGCCGTCGTGGGGCTTGCCTGACTTCAGGGCTCCGCCGATGCCCATGAGGAAGGTGGTGTGGTGATCCCGTACCCAGGCATCCTCTCGCTCCTTGGGGCTCAGCTCAGGGAAGCGATCCTCCAGCTCTTGGGTGGTGACGAAGGACACTTCGGTGTCAAGGGGAGGCAGAGCGGTGAGTTGGGGAAACACCGAACGGAGAGTGGACTGAGTCTCCGCCATAGCCTTGACAATGGTGCGCACGGTGTCCTTCAGATAGGCCTCATTCCGGTCCCGGGGAGCGATGACCTTCTCCCAGTCCCACTGGTCTACATACACCGAGTGGAGGTTGTCCAGCTCCTCATCCCGGCGGATGGCATTCATGTCGGTGTACAAGCCCTCGCCTACCGAAAACTGATAGCGGTACAGGGCCAGACGCTTCCACTTAGCCAGAGAGTGGACCACCTGAGCGTCCCGTCCGGCGTCGGGAATGTCAAAGGAAACTGCCCGCTCTACTCCGTTCAGATCGTCGTTCAGACCGGTGGAAGCCTCCACAAACAGAGGTGCGGATACCCGGCGGAGATGGAGGGCGCCGCCCAGAGTGTCCTCAAACAGACGCTTCAGCAGGCCGATGGCCTTTTGCGTATCGTACAAATTCAGACAGGGGGCATACCCCTGAGGAATTACAGTCTGCAGCATAAAAAACGCTCCTTTTTACCCAACGGTTACTCTGACACATTATACAGGAAAAGTATACCGGCGGCAAGTGTTCTGGATACATAACATATATTTATTGTGCAATAAAATATTATCATTTTACATGATACAACGGGGGGCGTATACTGGCTCTGACAAATGTAAATGTTGGAAGGAGCAAATTGCAATGAAGCAATGGAGAGAGAGAAGCATGGGCCTGCTGCTGTGCCTGGCAGTGGCCATCCCCTGCTGGCTGCTAGGCAAGGCAGTTCCCGTGGTGGGCGGGCCGGTGTTCGCCATTCTGGCGGGCATGGTGATCGCCCTGTTTTACCGGGAGAAAAAGCGGACCCAGGCTGGGATCGCCTATACCTCCAAATACATTCTGCAGCTGGCAGTGGTGCTGCTGGGGTTCGGCATGAACCTGTCGGAGGTGGCACGGGTGGGACTTACTTCTCTTCCCATCATTATTTCCACCATCACTACTTCCCTGGTGACGGCCTTTGTGCTCCATAAGCTGATGCGGGTGCCCACCAATATCTCTACCCTGGTGGGGGTGGGCTCCTCTATCTGCGGCGGCTCCGCTATTGCCGCCACCGCCCCGGTGATCGGAGCGGATGACGAGGAGATCGCCCAGTCCATCTCAGTAATCTTTTTGTTCAATGTGGCGGCTGCCCTGCTGTTTCCCACCTTCGGCAGCATCCTGGGCCTAAGCGACGCGGGCTTCGGTCTGTTTGCCGGCACTGCGGTGAACGACACCTCCTCGGTGACGGCAGCGGCTGCCGCCTGGGACGGGATGCACCCCGGGGCCAACACCCTGGATACCGCCACCATCGTTAAGTTGACTCGCACCCTGGCCATCATTCCCATCACCCTGGCGCTGGCTCTGTTCCGGGTGGTACGGGCCAAGCGGGACGGGGGAGAGCGGGAGGGAAGCTTCCAGATCAACAAGATTTTCCCCTTCTTTATCCTGTTTTTTGTGCTGGCCTCCATCCTCACCACTCTCTGCCTGGGAGCCGGAGTGAGCAGCAGTGTGTTCGCCCCCTTTAAGGAGCTGAGCAAGTTCTTCATCATCATGGCCATGGCGGCCATCGGTCTGAATACCGATATCGTCAAACTGGTAAAGACCGGCGGCAAGCCGATTCTGATGGGTGCCTGCTGCTGGGCGGCCATTACCGCGGTGAGCCTGGGGATGCAGCGGGCGCTGGGAATCTGGTAAGGCTCAGGGATGAGCCTTCCACAGGGTGTGCCGGATCCGGACCAGGAAACAGAGGGTCCGCACCGCCCAGTCGCCCACCATGGCGATCCAGACACCGATGACGCCCAGGCCGAAGTGGATTCCCAGAATATAGCTGCACGCCAGCCGGACAGCCACCATGGAGCACACCGAGATGACCATGGGTACCTTTACATCCCCGGCGGCCCGCAGGGCATTGGGCAGGGTAAAGGCTGCGGGCCATAGAAGCATCGCGCAGCCGTTGTGGATCAGGATCAGGACGGTGGCGTACCACTGGGTCTCCGGAGACAGGCTGTACAGCTTCAGAAGCAGAGGCAGGCTGAGCAGCAACACTGTGTTGAGGGCCCAGGTGAACAGATAGGCCAGCTTCATCAGCTTAACGGTGTACCGCCGCACCTGGTCCCAGGCTTCCGCCCCCACACACTGGCCCACCACGGTAATGAGAGCCAGACCCATGGCCTGGGCGGGAATGACGCCGAAGCTGTCAATGTTGTTAGCCACCGCATTAGCGGCAGTCTGAGCAGTGCCAAAGGTGGAAATAAGGCTCACCAGCAGTACCCGGCCCAGCTGAAAGAAGCTGTTTTCCAGGCTGTTGGGTACCCCGATGCGCAGGATACGGCCCATCATCTCCGGTTCCAGCCGGAAGGAGAGCAGCCCCTTCACCCGCACCGGATTGCGGCCGCTGTGGAGCAGTATCAGCATGATGACGGCAGCCACGATCCGGGAGAGCAGGGAGGACCAGGCCACGCCGTCCACTCCCCGGTGGAGACCGTAGACAAAAATGGCGTTGCCCACGATGTTCTGCCCGTTCATCCAGGCGGACACCAGCATAGAGGCTTTGGAGTTGCCCATAGCCCGCAGCAGGGCGGCGCAGCCGTTGTATAGAGCGATAAAGGGGTAGGACAGGGCGGAGATGACGAAATAGGTGATGGCTCCCTCCATCACCGCCGGTTCCACCTGTCCAAAAAGCAGCCCCAGCAGGGGCCGGTGGAGCAGAAGCACCAGGGCCATGACGGCCAGGGAGGCGGCGGACAGGATGTACATGAGTTGATTGGCGGCCCGGTTGGCACGGTCCAGATGCTCGGCGCCGATGGACTGAGCGCACACCACCGCGCCGCCAGTTGCCAGGGCGGCGAAGATGTTGAGAATGAGCACGTTGATCAGGTCCACCAGAGCTACGCTGGATACTGCCGCCTCTCCCGCGGCGGAGACCATTACGATATCCGCCATGCCTACCATGACGGAGAGGAGCTGTTCAATGATCAGGGGCAGGATAAGCCTGCGCAGGGCAGATTTGCTGAACACAGGGATTCGACCTCGATTTCTGATAAATATAGACAGAGTCTGAAAGCGCACGGAAGCAAGTATAGCTCCTTTACGGGGGAAATGCAAGAAAAACCAAATGGTTTCCCAAAGAATAGTTGCCTTTTTCAGCAGATGGAGGTATAATTTGCCTCGATAAAGAATTTCATCAGATCGAGGAGGAGACCATGGAAAAGATTCAGATGACCACCCCCCTGGTGGAAATGGACGGCGACGAGATGACCCGGGTGCTGTGGCAGCAGATCAAGGACGAGCTGCTTCTGCCCTTCATCGACCTGAAGACCGAGTACTATGATCTGGGGCTGCCCTACCGGGAGGAGACGAAGGATCAGGTGACCATCGACTCTGCCGAGGCCACCAAGAAATATGGTGTGGCGGTGAAGTGCGCCACGATTACACCCAACGCCCAGCGGGTGGAGGAGTACAAGCTCTCCCAGATGTGGAAGTCCCCCAACGGCACCATCCGTGCCATTCTGGACGGCACTGTGTTCCGCGCCCCCATCATGGTGAAGGGAATCTCTCCCGTGGTCAAAACCTGGAAGAAGCCCATCACCATCGCCCGTCATGCTTACGGCGATGTGTACAAGTCCACCGAGTACCGGGTGCCTGGCCCCGGTAAGGCCGAGCTGGTGTTCACCGGTGAGGACGGTACCGAGCAGTTCCGCCAGACCATCTATGACTTTGAGTGCGGCGGTGTGCTCCAGGGCCAGTATAACAAGGACAGCTCCATCTGTTCTTTTGCCCGCTCCTGCTTCCAGTATGCCATCGACACCAAGCAGGACCTGTGGTTTGCCACCAAGGACACCATTTCCAAGAAGTATGACCACACCTTCAAGGACCTGTTCCAGGAAATCTTTGACGCCGAGTACAAGGCCAAGTTTGACGAACTGGGTATCGAGTACTTCTATACCCTCATTGATGATGCGGTAGCCCGCGTAGTCCGCTCCCAGGGCGGCTTCATTTGGGCCTGCAAGAACTATGACGGCGACGTGATGAGCGACATGGTGTCCACCGCCTTCGGCTCCCTGGCCATGATGACCTCCGTGCTGGTGAGCCCCGACGGCAAGTACGAATATGAGGCCGCCCACGGCACCGTCACTCGCCACTACTATAAATACCTGAAGGGGGAGGAGACCTCCACCAATCCGGTGGCCACCCTCTTTGCCTGGTCCGGCGCCCTCCGCAAGCGGGGCGAGCTGGACGGCATCCAGAACCTGGTGGACTTTGCTGACAAGCTGGAGGCGGCCACCATCGCCACCATCGAGGGCGGCGTCATGACCAAGGATCTGGTGGGCCTGTGGGAAGGGGAGACCCCCGCCAAGGGCGTCAACTCCCTGGACTTCCTCAAGGCCATCCGCTCCAAGCTGGAGGAGACACTGTAATTCCGGCAGGTCACGGCACATAAAATATAGAAGTTTTAACAGGAACGGCGCTGCATCAGCAGCGCCGCTCCTGTTTTATGCTGCGTGTTTTCCACCAAATTATGGGGCAAAAACCGGATAAGCTGACAGGTGTACGTAAAAAATGACAGAACTGTATGGTCTACTATTTCAGAAAAGAGAAGAAAACTGGCCGTAAAAAATGGTTTTTTTGTTGGAATCGGGCGAAAAAATAAGCAGAGAAAAAATATATTGCCCAGTTCTTAATAAAAACAAACAAAAATAGCAAAAAAATATGTGAAAAAACACAAGACCAAAGAGAAAAAAGTAAACCAGGGGGTAACCTTTGACAGCCCGGGCCCTCGGCTCTATAATGTGGAGCGGTGAGGATCATGAGTGATTTCCCGTGTGTGTGTTTGTGTTAAGGAGGAAAGGTATGTTTAAGAAATTTACCAATGGCTGCGTACGCGTAGTCAATCGGTGGCTGCCGGACCCGTTCCTGTTCGCCATCATCCTGACCATCGTTGTCTTTATCGCCGCTATGGTGGGTACCCAGCAGAGCCCCATGGAGCTGGTCTGGGCCTGGGGCGGCAAGGGCGCTACCAAGGACGGCTTCTGGAGCCTGTTGGCCTTCGCTATGCAGATGGCTCTGGTGCTGGTTCTGGGTTCTGCCATGGCTTCCGCCAATGTGTGTAAGAAGGCCCTGGGCGCCATCGCGTCTCTGGCCCACAACAAGCGTTCCGCTATCCTGATCACCACTTTCGTGTCCACCATCTGCTGCTGGCTGAACTGGGGCTTCGGCCTCATCGCCGGCGCCCTGCTGGCCCGTGAGGTTGCCAAGCGGGTTCGTGACGTGGACTACCCCCTGCTGATCGCCGCCGCTTATTCCGGCTTCGTGATCTGGCACGCCGGCCTGTCCGGCTCCATCCCCCTGCAGATCGGTGCCGAGGGCGGCACCACCATCCTGGATGTGGTGTACTACGCTCCCACCAGCGCCACCATCTTCCACCCCATGAACCTGCTGATGGTGGGCGTGATCCTGGTGCTGATGCCCTTCGTCAACTACGCCATGCATCCCGATGCCGACCACACCATCGTGGTTGACCCCGCCCTGCTGGTGGACGAGAAGGAGCGCGAGTACAAGATCGAGACTCCTGCCGACAAGATCGAGCACAGCCGCATCCTGTGGGTCATCACCCTGATCCTGGGCTTTGTGTACATTGTGTACTACTTTGTGCAGAAGGGCTTCAACCTGGACCTGAACATCGTGAACATGATCTTCCTGTTCCTGGGCATCCTGCTCCACGGTGACCTGCGCAAGTATGTGGACGCCATCGGCGACGCTGCTGCCGGTGCTGCTGGCATCCTGCTCCAGTTCCCCTTCTATGCCGGTATCATGGGCCTGATGGTGGCCGCCAACGCCGACGGCGTGTCTCTGGCCTCCATCATCGCCAACTTCTTCACCAACGTGTCCAACGACGTTACCTTCCCGGTGCTCACCTTCCTGTCCGCTGGTATCATCAACTTCTTCGTGCCCTCCGGCGGCGGTCAGTGGGCTGTCCAGGCCCCCATCGTTATGCCCGCCGCTACCGAGATGGGCATCGAGTATGGCCGCGCCGCCATGGCTATCGCTTGGGGCGACCAGTGGACCAACATGATCCAGCCCTTCTGGGCTCTGCCTGCTCTGGGTATCGCTGGCCTGTCCGCCCGCAACGTCATGGGCTACCTGGTGGTGGTCCTGCTGTTCACCGGCGTGGTGGCCTGCGGCGGATTCCTGCTCTGGGGTATGTTCTTCTAAGAACCCCGGCGCGCCGCACCGTGATCTGCACCAATCAAACCACAAAAAACAGCCATCCCAAACGGGATGGCTGTTTTTTTCTTTCAGCAGGGGCTGTTTTCCAGTAATCGCGCCAGCTGATCCACCGCACCCTCCAGCAACCGGGAGACGGAGACCTCCGCCACACCAGCCACCCAGATGTCGCACTGATTCATGGGCACCAGGATCTTCTTGGCGCGGCTCTGGCCCACGGCGGCGGCCATGGCGGGGGAGATCTCTCCCATCAGGGCGTCGGCAATGACGATGCCCAGCGGCCCCAGGATCACGTCCGCCTTCCGACAGGCCACCATCAGCGCGTTTTCCCCTGTGGCGCCCTGGGCCGCGCCTCCCTTGAGTAGAGCGGCGGTGGCCATGGAGTTGGTGCCTACAGCGTGCACCTCCACACCGGGGAACCGGGCCAGAATAGCCCGTACCAGCTGCTGCCCGATCCGGCCGCCCTGGCCATCCACCACCAGGATCTCCATATGTATCTCCGCCCTTCGTTTTTTCTCTATGATACCGGATTTGCCGCTTCGGCGCAAGGGCTTTGTGCCGGCATAGGTTCCAGGTGCATCACTGAGATTTCATAGGCGGTGCGCTTCTCTGTCATGCCCTGGTCCACCTTGGTATACTCCCGGCTTTGAAGCCGGCCGTCCAGCCGCAGGCCGTCCCCCACCCCTAACTCTCCGCAGCACCGGGCCAAGGCGCCCCAGGCGATGCAGGGCAGGTAGTCCGCCCGGCCGTACCGCCGGTTCACCGCCAGCATCAGGTCGCAGATCTCCCGGCCCAGAGGGGTGCGGCGGAGCACCGGCGGCTTGCACAGCACTCCGGCCAGCACCAGCCGGTTTTCGTCGGGGCCGTTTCCCGGCCGGAGGACCCGGGCGTGGAGGGTGATAACCAGGCGGCTGCCCCGTCCGCTTTTGTTGTTGAAGGAGCGTACTTCCCCCTCCACTTCCAACGGCATTCCCTCCGTCACCGGGCACGCCTCCAGCAGTGCCCGGGGGGCGATGACATTGATCCGGTCCGCCCACCCGGACAGCCGAAGCACTTCCAGGGGAAAAAGCTCGTATACCACACCGTGGGTCTCATGGGACCACACCGGGGCCGCCGCGGCGGTGCCCCGGAGCAGCGCCCGGTTTTCATTCCAGAGTGTCTGCATATCCATCCACGCTCCTGCTCGTTTTTGGTAGCTGTGGAATCTATATGCGGGTTTGTCCCAGGGTATTACTGCTGGTTCTGCCAGTCTGCGGGATAGACGAAATAGAGGAACCGGGCGTGGCCGGTGACGGAAAATTCAATGCCACTGCCTTTGGGGATATAAATGAGCTCTCCCGGCCCGGCGGACACCGTCCGGCCGTTGCTGCGGATCTCCAGCCGTCCGCTGATGACATAGTCCATCTCGTCATAATTCAGGGTCCAGGGGAAGGTGGTGCCGGTCATCTCCATAATGCCCACCCCCAGCCGGGGAGACTGCTCCAGAGTGAACAGATCCCGGGTGTACACCTTGTCACCGGGGTTGCCGGTATTCATCCGGTGCTCTTCGGTGACGGACAGTTCCGGCACCTTTACTGCCTGAACGCCACCGCCCAGGTGCTCAGCGAGCACCTGACGGATGATGGCTTCCAACTGCGCTCTATCCATGCCGCGCCTCCTTTCGGGTCAGGAACATAGCTACCGCCACCGCGGTGATGCCGCCCACCAGCTTGCCCACGATCATGGGGAAGATCATGGTGGAGTCAAAGCCTGCCGTAAAGCCCAGGTGGTCGCCGAATACGAAGGCGGCGGACACCGCGAAGGCCACGTTGATGATCTTGCCCCGGCGGTCCATGTCGTGGAGCATCTGGAACATGGGGATATTGTTGGCCAGGGTGGCCACCAGGCCCGCCGCCGCCACGTCGTTCATCCCCAGCAGGCCGCCCAGCTTCATCAGAGGCTTTCGGAACACCTTGGTAATGACATACACCAGCGGGAAAGCGCCCGCCAGCACGATGGCGATATCGCCCACGATGGAGATGCCCTCCTCGATGGGATTGAGCCCTTCGATGATGGTGAGGGGGGTGAGTTTTTGGATGATAGCCACCGCCAGACCGATGGTGATGATGATGACGATGATCTTGCCAAAAATCTGAAAGCCCTTTACCATGCCGTTGGGGACGAAGGCCAGTCCCAGGGCGATGAGTACGGCGAACAGCACAATGGGCAGCAAGTTGCGCAGCACCATGCCCACGGGGAAGCCTGCCACCAGGCCGCCCACAAAGCTGCCGATGGGGATGGTGATGATGCCCGCCAGCACGCCGGTAGCCAGGCAGGGCCGGTCTTCAGCCCTGATGATGCCCAGACCCACCGGAATGGTGAACACGATGGTGGGGCCCAGCATGGCGCCTACGATGAGCCCGCCAAACTGGCCAGCCTCAGTAGTGAGGGCCAGCTCCTTGGCCAGGGGGGCGCCGCCCATGTCGTTGGCCAGGATGGTACCGGCGAACATGGCCGGGTCGGCCCCCAGAAACTGATAGAAGGGCACCACTACCGGCCGCAGCAGGTCGGCCAGCACAGGTGCCAGGCAGATGATGCCCACCATGGCCAGAGCCAGGGAGCCCATAGCCATGATGCCCTCCTCAAACTTCTCGCCCAGCCCGAAGCGGTTGCCGATGATGCGGTCGATGGCGCCCAGCGCCATAAAAACCACCATCAGGTAGACGATGATTTCGTTGATGGACATATTCTGTCCCCTTTCTTTTCCCTACGGGTCAATGATGCCCACGATGGCGGCATCCACGGGGATCTCGCCCCCGGCCGCCACCCGGGCGGCGCCGCCGGTGGCGATGAGAACCTGCTCGCCCTCGCCCGCCCCAACGCAGTCGGCGCATACCAGAATAGCGTCCCCCACCTCCACTGTCAGGAAGGTCTGGCCGGTGAGGGCGGGGGATTTTTTGGTGGCCCATACCTTACCGGCCACTTGTCCCAATAACACAGACACCCATCTCCCTCAGCCGCCGCTCCAGACTGAGGCAGCGGCGATAGATCCCCGCCGGCGCGGTGCGGCGGTAGCGGCGGTACTCCATGGCCTGCCGATTCAGGCACACCCGTGCTCCGGCCAGCAGGGCGGCCAGCACCTCGGTTTCCCCGGGACTGCCCGGGGCCAGAGCCGCCAGACGGCCCATGGAGTCCACCGGCAGCCAGGTGATGACCAGGGTGCGCCCCCGCCATTCCAGCCTCACGGCAAAATCAGCCCCCGGTCGCCCTTTTTAAATCCACAGGCGTTGGCCTCGTCATAGTCGATGTGAACGGCGGTGGAAAACTTGGGGGAGATCCGCACTTCCATATCTTCAAAGACCACCGGCCGGGCGGTAAAGGCCTGGAGGCGCACCGACTGGCCGTTTTCCACCCCAAACCGGGCGGCGTCGGCGGGCGTCATGTGGATGTGCCGCTTGGCGGCGATGAGCCCCTGGTTCAGCACCACACAGCGGTCCCCGTGGCGGAGGGTGATGCCGGGAGTGTTCGCAATGTCGCCCGACAGCCGCACCGGCGGCACGATGCCCAGGGCCACGCCGTCGGTAAGGGAGATCTCCACCTGGCTCTCCGGCCGCTCCGGACCCAGTACCACCACATTCTGCAAAATGCCCTTGGGGCCCTCCAGCGTCACCCGCTCGGCGCAGGCGAACTGCCCCGGCTGGGACAGGTCCTTGACCCGGTTGAGCTGGTAGCCCGGTCCGAACAGGGCCTCTACATGGGCCCGGGACAGGTGGACGTGGCGGCCGCTGGCCTCCATCTCCACCGTCAGGCGGTGGACGATCTGGTCTGCCAGCCGCTCCAGCGATACGGTACTAATGGCGCTCATATTGTTCCCCCTTCAGCTTGATCATCATGATCCACATGAGGGAACTGAGCCGGTTGAGCCCCAGAATGATATCTCCCCGGGTTACCGCACCGTCGGCGTCCTTGAAGGCTGCGTAGGCGGAAAGCTCCGTCTGCCGCACCAGGGTGCGCAGCTTGTTCACCGCCAGCAGGGCGGGCGGGTCAGTGTGGGCGGGGAGAAAGTGGGGCTGGCCCAGATGCTTGTCCGGGTAGTGAGAGTACTCCCGCAGCTGTCCGGCGTCATAGCCGCACAGCTTGATGTCCTTCAGCGGTTCATCCAGTACGTCGCACCGGATGAAGTTCCGCACGAAGGAGAGCACCTCCTCCAGCTCGGACACCAGCTTGGGGTAATCCGCCGCCGCCCGCTGAGTCAGCAGGATCTCCGCCTCCAGAGCGTCGATCATGCCCCGGAAGGCGATGCGGGGGTGGTCTTTGGGTACCAGGATGTTGCCCTTCAGGTGGGTCATGTGTTCCGGTTTTTCAGTGAGGGTGGCGCCGGACAGGGTGCGGTACGTGGCGGGGGAGGGGGCATTCCCCTCCTCCCGCCCCTGGGGGTACACCGCCTGGATCTTGTGGGCGGCCAGCCAGTCCCTGGCGCCGGGGGTGAGGGTCTGCCCCTTGTTTACCACGACCGGCCCGCGGGTGCCGTTGTCCGACATCCGGCGCACGTCCTCACGGGTGAGCAGCTCCATTTACTCGCCCATCCCCTCGCCGTGGGGCAGGATGTGATCCACCTCGGCGTGGGGGCGGGGGATGACATGGACGGAAATCAGCTCGCCCACCTTCTCGGCGGCGGCGGCGCCGGCGTCGGTGGCGGCGTTCACCGCGCCCACATCACCCCGAACCATGACGGTCACCAGACCGCCGCCTACCTGCTCCTTGCCCACCAGCTGGACGTTGGCGGCCTTTACCATCGCGTCGGCGGCCTCAATGGCCCCCACCAGTCCCTTAGTCTCTACCATACCCAGTGCATTCGTATTCGCCATCTTGCGTTCTCCTTTCTGTTCGGGGGCTGCTTTAGAGCCGCCCCGCTTGGGGGAAGTTTTTGTTTTTGACTTTGCTGAAACAGCTTTTGCGGGCAGATGGGGCGCGCCGCCTACGCTGCCGGCGGGCTCCCCGTTACCGGCGTAGACGGTGTGCCCGCTGTCCTCTTCCAGACCCTCGGGCGCTTCGGCCAGCAGAGCGTTGGTCAGGTTTTGAGCCTCCTGCAGAATGGCCTCCTGGGGATTGAGCAGCACACCGTCGGCGTTGACTTCGCTCATCTTACTTCAGCCTCCCCATGATCTGCTCCACCAGCCGATCCAGCAGGCTGTCGTCCACCGTGTAGGGGGCGGACCCAGCGGCCTGGCCCCGGAGCTGCTCCAGCTCCTTTACGCCCCAGGCCACCCGCTTGATGTTGATGAGGTCCAGGGGCCCGATGTTGTTGGAACTGGAGGAACCGCCCACTGCGCCGCAGCCCAGGGTGAGGGCGGGGAACAGGCAGGTGGTGGCTCCGATGCCGCCCAGGGAGGCGGGTGTGTTCACCAGTACCCGGCTGGCGGGGACGGCGGCGGCAAAGCGCTTGGCCACGCTCTCGTCCTCGGTGTGGATGGCGAAGGTGTGGCCCGCGCCCTCCCACTCCAGGATCTCCACACACCGGCGGAGCACGGCTTCCTCGTCCGGCTCCACGTAGCAGGCCAAAATCAGCCCCAGCTTCTCGCTGGAGTAGGGGTGGCCCTTGCCTACGCCGGTTTCCCGGGCTACCAGTACCCGGGCGTCCTTGGGAACACGGGTGAGACCCGCCAGCTTGGCCAGGGTCTCTACGCTCTTGCCCACGATGGCCGGATTCATGGTGCCGTTGGCCCGGAGAATGAACCGGGAGAGCTGCTGGGTTTCCTCCACATCCAGCAGATAGGCCCCCTGAGCCCGGAGGGCGGCCTTCACCGCCGGCTCCATCCGGGCCTCCATGATGACGCTCTGCTCGCTGGCGCAGATGGTGCCGTTGTCAAAGGTCTTGGAGTCCAGGATGCGCTTGACCGCCAGATCCACATTGGCGGTGTGGTGGATATAGGCCGGGCCGTTGCCCGCGCCCACGCCGATGGCGGGGGTGCCAGAGGAGTAGGCCGCCTTCACCATGGCCGCGCCGCCGGTGGCCAGAATGAGCCGGGTGATGTCGTGGCGCATCAGGGTGTTGGTGGCCTCGATGGTGGGTGTGGTGATGCAGGAGATGCTGCCGGTGGGGGCGCCTGCCCGCTCCGCCGCCTGGCGGATCACCTTTACCGTCTCCAGGATGCAGCCCACCGCGCTGGGATGGGGAGAGAAGATGATGGGGTTGCCCGCCTTCAGGCAGATCATGGCCTTGTAGATCACCGTGGAGGTGGGGTTGGTGGAGGGCACCAGCCCGGCCACCACGCCCACCGGCACCCCGATGTCCACCGTCCGGTGCTCTTTGTCCTCATGGAGGACGCCGTGGGTCTTCTGATCCTTAATGGCCTCGTATAAGGTCACCGCCGCGAAGCGGTTTTTGATCTCCTTGTCTTCTTTTTTACCAAATCCGGTCTCCTCCGCCGCCATGGCCGCCAGACGGGCGGCGTGCTCCGCTCCTGCTGTGGAGATGGCGGCGGTGATCCGGTCCAGATCTTCCTGGCTCATGCCTGCCAGGGCGTTCTGGGCCCGCTTGGCTTGAGTCAGCAGATCCCGTACCTCCTGGATGGAGCGGAGGTCTTTATCAAATTCCATAGGGTCACACCTCCTTGGGATGGGCGGCCACAGCCTTTACCGCCTCGGCAAAGGCCGCGCAGGCGGCGTCACAGGCGCTTTGGGTGCCGGTGAGCAGGCCGCCGCCGAAGTTGGTCTCGCTGGGGGGCTCGAACAGGGTCACCAGCTCCACGTCGGCGGCCTTCATGGCCTCGTCCAGGCCTACCATGGCCTCCAGGGGCGGGGCAATAAGGTAGGCCAGGGCCTCCCCCTCTTTCACGCCTGCCGTCTTGGACAGGTAGGTGCCCGTCCGGGAGACAGTGTGGGCGAAGTAGACGATGGAGTCGTCCTCATTGGCGGAGCGGAAACCCACGCCGCTCTCCATAAAGTCGGCGCAGGCCCGCAGGCCGGACTCCACCTCCGCCGGGTTGGGCCCGGCCAGGATGCCGATGACCTCGCCCGCCAGCTTGGTGGACGCGTTGGCCGCCCCGGCGTATAGGGAGCGGCCGTATACCACCTCCACTGCCGCGGCCTTGGTGGCCTCGTCCAGGGCGCAGTAGGTTACGTCGTCGCTGTCGGCGGTGATGAGGCCGATGGAGCGGTATTGCCGGGGCAGGCCCAGCTTTTTGGCCAGCGTCTCGCTGACGTTGGCGATGGTGTGGGTGGCCAGTACCTTGGCCGGGATCAGATCGCCTGTCATGTCCTCACCCCTTCAGATCAATGCCGCTGGCCTTTTTGTCCAGCATGGTTTTGATTAGTTCCGCGATATGGGCACCTGCCTCTACTGCCGTGGTGCCCCCCTTGTGGATGTTGGAGATCACGGTGCGCTTGGATTCCGGGATGCCGATGTGGGGCTTGTAGGTCAAGTAGGCGGACATGGACTCCGCCGTCACCAGGCCGGGCCGCTCGCCCACCAGCATGCACACCACCTCCGCACCGGTGAGATCACCGATGTGGTCGGAGGCGCCCACCCGGCAGTACTTCACGTAGAGCACCGGGCCGCCCTCCAGGCCGTAGGCCTTCAGGCCCGCCCGGATGGCCTGGAGGCAGTCCACCGCGTTGGCCTCGATGGCGGCGGAGGAGAGGCCGTCGCCCACCACCAGGGCGATTTTCGGGTTGGAGCCAAAGGTTTTCTTGATGATGGCCTGATTGGCCTCGTCGAACCGGCGGCCCCGATCGGGCCGGGTCAGGTATTCATCCTTGGTCTGACACAGGGTCTGGACGGGAGTAAAGCCGTTCTGGGCGGCGAACTCGTCGGGCACGTGGGAGAATACCGAGTCCTGGGCGGCGGCGTGGTCGGCCCGCATCCGCAGCATGGACAGGGTGCGGTATCGGGCACCCGCCCGGCCCAGGCCCAGCCGGGCCGGGGTCTTTTTCTTCAGATCCAGGAAAGCGCCGCCGTTGCGGGGATTCTCCACCAAATACTGTCCCCGCAGATCGGTCTGGGTGATGTCCTCCAGACAGCCGTCGGAGACCTCCGTGGAGGTGCGGCGGGGGGTGGCGGTGGTTGTTACCGTCCCCTCTCCCGCCATCTCCAGCACCATCCGCTCCACCAGGGAGCGCAGCTCTTGTTCATTCAAACCGAAAACCTCCTTATGCCAGCAGCACCGACGCGTCGCCCGCCAGGGGGGTCAGCCTGCCATTCTCCACAAAGCCCATATCCTCCAGCCACCGCTGGAAGGGGGGGATGGCGGTGAGGCCGAACAGCTCCCGCAGGGCGGCGGTCTCGTGGAAGCCGGTGGTCTGGTAGTTGAGCATCACGTCGTCCCCGTGAGGAATGCCCATAAAATAGTTGCACCCGGCGGCGGTAAGCAGTACCGCCAGGTCCTCGATGTCGTTCTGATCGGCCTTCATGTGGTTGGTGTAGCAGGCGTCGCACCCCATGGGCACGCCGGTGAGCTTACCCATGAAGTGGTCTTCCAATCCAGCCCGTATTACCTGCTTGGAATTATACAGATATTCCGGCCCGATGAAGCCCACTACCGTGTTTACCAGGTAGGGCTGGAACCGCTTGGCAAAACCGTAGCACCGGGCCTCCATCACCACCTGGTCGGCCCCGTGGTGTGCTTCGGAGGACAGCTCGGAGCCCTGGCCGGTCTCAAAGTACATCACGTTGGGCCCCACGGCGGTGCCCTCCTTCAGAGCCAGCTGCCGGGCTTCCTCAATGAGCTTGCCGTCCAGGCCGAAGGCCTCGTTGCCCTTCTGGGAGCCGGCGATGGACTGGAAGATCAGGTCGCAGGGCGCGCCCTTGCGCACCGCCTCCATCTGGGTGGTGACGTGGGCCAGCACGCAGATCTGGGTGGGGATGTTCCAGCGGTTGCGCACCTCGTGGAACCGATCCAGTACCCGGCGCACACTTTCCACCGAATCGTCCACAGGGTTCAGACCCAGCACCGCGTCACCGGCGCCGTAGGTCAGGCCCTCCAGCAGGGAGGCCAGAATGCCGTCCGGGTCGTCGGTGGGGTGGTTGGGCTGGAGACGGCAGGACAGGGTGCCCGGCAGGCCGATGGTGGTGTTGCAGTGGGCGGTGACCTTGATCTTCTTGGCGGCGTAGATGAGATCCATATTGCTCATCAGCTTGGCCACGGCGGCGATCATCTCCGCCGTCAGGCCCCGGCTCACCCACCGGATGGCGTCCCCGTCGTGGTTTTCCGCCAGCAGCCACTCCCGCAGCTCGGATACCGTCCAGTTCTTGATCTGGTCGTAGATCTTCTCATTCACGTCATCCTGGATGATGCGGGTGACCTCGTCCTCCTCGTAGGGGACGGCGGGGTTGTTGCGCAGGTCGGCTAGGGTCAGGTTGGCTACCACCACCTTGGCCGCTATCCGCTCCTCGGCGTTCTCGGCGGCGATGCCCGCCAGCCGGTCGCCCGACTTCTCCTCGTTGGCTTTGGCCAGGGCGTCTTTTACCGACTTGAATTCGTAGACATGCCCCAGCAGCTTGGTCTTGAGTATCATGTGATCGCTCCTTTGCGGCTACGATTTGTGAAATGCAAGGGTCTTGATAACGATGGGTAATACGGAACCGCCGGCTACCGGGGTTCCGATGTCGATATAGTCCCCGTTGTCCATGCCCACGCCGTCCAGGCAGAGCAGGGGGCCAGAGACCAGGGCGGCCATGGCCTGGCCCAGCACCTTGGCCTGGTCGGCCTCCACCGCCACAATGGGCACAAAACCCGCCCGGCGCAGGGGTTCCAGACCGTCCACAATGCCCCGGGCCAGCTCCTGGATGCGGGCATAGCTGGGGTTTTGTTCTCCCCGGAGGGCCAGAGCCAGCTGCACCAGCCCGCCCTGATCGGCGTACCAGCCCAGTTTGTCCCGGATGGCGGCGGACAATTCCTCCGCCGACCCTGTTTCCTCCTGAGCGGTCAGTTTGAGAATGGGGATGCTTTTCAGCGGAAAGGGAATGTCCCGGTAGAAAATGGTGGAGCCGGACAGATCGGTGGCGTGGCTTCCTGCCCCCACCACCGTGGCCCGGATGGTCTCCCCGCCTCGGAATCGGCCCGCCTGATGAAAGGCGGGGGAGGCGGCGATAGCCCGTCCCAGCAATACCCCGATATCCCCGAAGGCCAGCCAGTCCTCCGGTGGCTTGTCAATGCAGTCAGCCACGCCTCCGGAGAAGGACACCGACGGCACCGGCTCCGGCGTCCAGCTGGTGCCCTGGGTGAGGAAGGCGTCCAGCCTGTCTCGGCCGGGCCGCAGCCCCGCAGCCTGCTCCAGGGCCTCCACCATGGTCTGGATGACCGGCCTTAGACCCTCCGGTGTGACGGCTTCTCCTACCTGAGGAGCGGGACACCCGGCCCGGGCAAATACCGGGGACACATAGGTGACCCTCCCGCCCCCATCCAGCTTGATAAGCCGCCCGCCCACGTCCAGACAGCCGGTGGCGGTCAGCTCTCCATGGGCGTATTTGGCTAGGTTGGCGGTGCCGCCGCCGATATCAAAGTGTAATACTGTGGTGTGATGCTCCCGGGAGTATTCGTCTGCACCTGCGCCACGGGCGGCCAGGATAGATTCCAGATCAGGCCCGGCGGTGGCCACTACAAAATCCCCGGCGAACTCCGACAGGGCGGAAAGCACCTCTCTGGCGTTCTCCTTTCGGGCGGTCTCCCCGGTGATGATGACCGCGCCGGTGTCCACCTGGTGAGGGGAGAAGCCCGACTTCCGGTATTCCTCCGCCACAATGTCCCGCACCCCGGCGGCGTCGATCACCGTGTCGGACAGCAGGGGGGTGAAGTGGATGTCTGAGCGGTAGAGCACCTCCCGATCCGAGATAGCCACCCTGGGCACCGTGAAGGGTGCGGCCCGGTTTTCCAGAGTCAGCCGGGACAAAATCAGCTGTGTGGTGCTGGTGCCGATGTCGATGCCTACCGATAACAGCTGCTCCCCCATCAGGCCAGCTCCTTCAGAAGGGCCTTCACATCGTCGGCGGTGACGGTTCTGGGGTTGGCGGGGGTGCAGCGGTCGGCCAGGGCGGAGGCGGCAATGGCGTCGGCATCGGCCTTGAACGTCTTGCTCTCCACTCCGCAGGCGGTGAGCTTGGCGGGCAGCTTCAGTTGGCTCCGCAGCCGGTCCAATCCTGCAGCCAGCGCCCGCCAGGTGGGTGTCAGACCGCAGGCCTTGGCCAGCCTGCCGTACTTCTTGGCGGCCCTTTCATCTGTGGCGTTGAAGCGGATAACGTGGGGCAGCAGCATGGCGTTGAGCCGCCCGTGGGGCACATGGTATCTGCCTCCTAAGGTATGGGCCATACCATGGCAAAGCCCCAGTCCGGCGGCGTTGAAGGCCAGCCCCGCCAGGTTGGAGGCCAGCAGCATATTGGCCTTGGCCTCCTGTTCACCCCGGAAGGCGGCGGACAGGTTTTCCCAGGCCAGGGCAAAGGCCTTTTCCGCCAGGGCGTCGGAGTAGGGGGTGGCGCGGTTGGCCACATAGGCCTCGGCGGCGTGGGTGAGCACGTCCATGCCTGTGTCTGCCGTCACGGCGGGAGGCACTCCTTTTAAGAAGGAGGGCTCCAGTACTGCCGTCTGAGGCAGCAGGCTGTCGTCCACCAGGGGGTACTTGATCCCCTTCTGGCTGTCGGTGAGGACGGCGAAGGAGGTGACCTCTGATCCGGTGCCTGCGGTGGTGGGGATGGCCCAAAGGGGTGGACGGAGGGTGGAGAAGTGGGCCATGGCCTTGGCGCAGTCCATGGGGGAACCGCCGCCGAAGGCCACCAGGGCATCGGGCTTGAACTTCTCCACTTTGTGCACTCCCTTGGCCACCACCTCCAACGGCGGGTCGGGCACCACATCGGTGAAGGTCTCCACCGTGCAGCCCGTCAGACGGGAGAGAATTTGATCCAGCAGACCCGAGCGGGCCAGAAATGCATCGGTGACCACCAACACCCGCCGCCCCGCCAGTTTACCCAGGGCGTCCAGCGCGCCGGGGCCAAAACAGACGGTGGTGGGAACGGAAAATCGCTCCATTATGGCTTTTCCCTGCCTTTCCAGTGGTTTTGAGACAGGGTTAGTATGGGAAAAAGGACAAAAAATATGTGCGGCCTTGGCCGCACAGTTCAAAAATATGTCCGAAGGGTATGCACAGAGCATACTTTCAAGAACTCTTTTCCAGTGATATACTAAAATCAAAACGGAGACAGGCAAACAAAAAAAGGAAAGGTGATACGATGAAAAAACTGGTGAGCCTGATCTTATGTCTGGCCATGGCCATGGCCTGGCTGCCAGCGGGAAGCCCCTTTGCGACTGCGGCAGATTCTCCCTTCGACGGCGGCAGCGGCACGGAGGAGGACCCTTATCTGGTGTCCACACCGGAGCAACTGAAAGTGGTAAAGGACTATTCCGGTTCCCATTTTTTACAGACCAACGATATTGACCTGAGCGATGTTTCCTATATGCCGTCCCAGTCTATCGCCGGAAGCGGAGTGTACGACGGTGGGGGTAACTGTATTACAGGGTATAAGGGTTCCTCCGCTCTCTTTTCCTCCAATAGCGGGACCATCAAAAATCTGGGGATGAAGAACAGCCAGATTACTGATACCAGCAGGCCGTACGGCCAGCA
This sequence comes from Flavonifractor sp. HCP28S3_F3, assembly GCF_052065355.1. Taxonomy (NCBI): domain Bacteria; kingdom Bacillati; phylum Bacillota; class Clostridia; order Eubacteriales; family Oscillospiraceae; genus Flavonifractor; species Flavonifractor sp. HCP28S3_F3. Next base: position 49,928 of record NZ_JBQHUF010000015.1, on the reverse strand, counting down.
TCTCACCTATACCGTTGGCGGGCTTGTGGAGACGAATGACGGCACCATCCACAGCTGCTATGTGGACAACATGTATATGTTCGTATCCATTTCCATGAAGGCTAGCCATAGTTTTGCCAGCCTTACATTGGATGTAGGGGGGATGGTGGGGATTAACAGAGGCACCATCAGCTGCTGCTATATCACTGGTTCGATATATGGGTATGGCACGTGCGAAAAATACAATATTGCAGGTGCAGAAGCAAGTGCCAGCGTGAATGTGGGCGGCATTTCCGGAAAAAACGAAAGCAGCGGCACCATACATAATTGTTACAGTACAACCGCTGTTACAGGCGCATCGACCAGTGCGCTGTGCGACCTGAATAGAGGAAGCGTCACCGATAGCTATTACAGCGAGGGCAGCGGCACTGGAACCCGTATATCAGATGCTGAGATCAAAAGCTCCGCCTTTGCTGCAACGTTGGATGGAAACTGCTCCGATTGCAGCTGGGAACTTGGGATAAGTAGCGAGGGAACGGCACAGGTTGTGCAGGCCATGCAGAACCTGACGGTTTCAGCCAATCCCCCATCCGGTACGTATCATATGCCGGTCACAGTTGGGATCACCAGCGACCGCGCGCCTGGATCCGATCAGCTTGAGTACTCCATCGACGGAGAGACCGAAGGCTGGCAGGCCTGCGATGGGTCGATTCGGTTGAATCAGGGTGCTGTGGTCCGGGTGCGTGCGGCAGATGAAGACAAGCCCAATTCCTATCGGGTCAGTACCTTCCGGTATAAGACGGCCAAGTATCCGGTGGAGGCCAGCCCGGCGCCGGGTACCTATATAACTGTGCCGCAGACGATCACCCTTACCACTCAGACGCCTGGTGCGAAGATCTATTATACCCTTGACGGCACCACTCCCACCGAGGACAGCTTTAGCGGTTCATTCGTTATCTTCAAGAACACGACTGTGACTGCGGCGGCAAAGGTTGGCGATGAGTGGGGAGATCCTCTGAGCTTCACCTACAAGATATCCCCTAAAATCACACCGGACAAACTGGAGGGGGACTACACAGAGCCCTTTACGGTAAGGCTGACCAGTTCCGTACCCCAGTATGACATTTATTATACGGTGGACGGCTCCTCTGACCCCACGGTCAATGGAACGAAGTATGACCCCGACCAGGGAATTGAGATTTATAAGACTACTACCCTCCGTGTGGCCAGTACCTTTGAAGAGGAATGGAGCGACATTACCACCTTCCAGTATGATTTTCCTGAACCTGTCATTACCCCGTCGGTGGAAGAGGGAGAGTATAAAGATGTGGTACATCTCACGCTGACATGTGATACCCCATATCTTACCCTGTCCTATTATGCACCCGGCCTGACTGCCATGGAAACGCCGTATGAACCCGGGGATACCATTGACATTTACAAGAGTGCAGAGCTGACAGTATATGCCAAGCACAACGGTCAGATTGCGGCCGAAAAGAACTGGACCTACACCCTTCCGGAGCCGGAGATCACCGCCGACCCTGGAGCGGGAGCATACAGCGAGATCCAGACCATTACGCTGAGTTGTAATATCCCGTCCTATCAGCTTTACTATACCCTGGACGGCGGCGATCCGGCTACGGAAGGCGTGCTTTACAGCGAACCCTTTGAGCTGGATCACTCTGCCACCCTGAAGGTGTGCGCTAAATACGGCAAGCACGAGGTAAAGACCGACAGCTTCAGCTACAATCTGTCCGCCGTCCCCAGTGTGACTGCTGACCCGGCTGCGGGAGATATCACGGCTCCGGAGGATATTGAGCTGACTGCGCCCAATAAGTTTTACACCATTTACTACACCACCGATGGCAGCGATCCCAAAACAAGCCCTACCAGAAGCAGCGGCGTTGGTGAGGTTCAGATCCATATTGAGGATCCAGAGCCGATTACCATCAGGGCTGTGCCGGAACTGAACGGCACCTATGGTACCACCAGCACGTTCCGCTATACCTTCAGCAGCCAGAAGCTGGCCATGGAAAAGACAAAACTGGAGAAGCGCACCGACTATGAGATCACCTTTAACGTGACAAACACTCTGCCGAAGGATAAGACAGTGGATCTCTATGCGGCGGCCTATCAGAACGGAAAAATGCTGGGGTCAGCTGTGGAGTCCATGGCGTTGTCCAGTGGAACCGAGAAAAAGTCCGTTACCATGCACTATCCCTCTATTGACCAGCTTCCGGCAGATGCCCAAATCAAGGTGTTTTGTCTGGACAGCGTGACCCGGCAGCCTTACTGTGAGCCGCTGACCTATGAGGTTTCTGAGGCCAAGGTGTTCCAGGAGCTGGCCTCTATCTCGGTGTCCCCCAACCCCATTGTAGGTCAGGTGGGCGAAACTGTTGCCAGGCCCACGGTGACTGCCCACTACACCAACGGTAAACCGGACGCAGTCGTGACCTATAATATTACTATAAAACCGGATTACGACGTTGTCCTGGTGAGTTATCCCTCACAGAACCTGCTTATCAAAAAGGAAGGAACCGGATCTATTACGGTTTCCTACAGTGAGGGCGGCATTACCAAGAGCGTTGAGGTACCGGTTACGGGTGTGGCGCCGGTAGTAAATCTGGGCTTCCTGGCCAATCCTACGGCCGATCCTCTGCCGGAGGATGCCATCCCCATCTCCAGCGCCCAGGAACTGGCGGCGCTCAACGACACGTCGGATGGGGCCAATACTGCGGGTAAGACCTACTACCTGACCAATGATATCCAGCTTACCGGCGAGTGGGAACCCATCTACGGCTTCCAGGGAACTCTGGACGGCAGAGGCCACAAGATCAGCGGGTTGTATATCTCTGCCTCCAGCAAGGAACAGCTGGCGGGATTGTTTGCCTCCGCCTATGACGCCGTCATCAAAAATCTGGGGGTGGAGATCGATCCCAGAGGTGTCAGCGCCTATGACGATACCGCTGGCGGCGATGTGGCTTACGCCGCCGGCCTGGTGGGCGACTCCCGCAATACAGATTTCATCAACTGCTATACCACCGGCGGGCCGGTGTCCGCCAACGGAGCCGCGCCTTATGCCGGCGGTCTGGTGGGCTACCTGATGAACAAGCCGGAGAACCAGGTGACCAACTGCTTCTCTAACTGCCAGGTGTCGGCCGAATCCAGCCGGGCTACGGCCAGCAATATCTGTATGGCAGGCGGTCTGATCGGCAAAGTGGAGAGTGGGAACGGGTATAAGAGCACCGCGATTTCCCGTTGCTATGCCACCGGAAACGTGTCGGTAAATTATCCGGGCGGCAGCAGTGGAAGCTCGGGGACCCAGGTAGGGGGCCTGCTGGGCAGCGGAAGCCGCCTGAAGATCAGTAACTGCTTCGCGCTGGGCAATGTTACTGCCAGAAAGGCCATAACGTCCACCAATTCCTCTGTATTTGCCGGCGGCCTGGGTGGCTGGCTGCTTGAGACCACCCTGGGGCAGTGCTATGCTGCCGGAGATGTGTCCGGCGGTGCCGATTCCTATGTGGGCGGCCTGACGGCGAGAGTGGTCATCAGCTTTGACTGTTATCGGGTGGATCAGTCCGTTGTTGGAACCACTTACTCCAATGATGGAACTTCAGTGAGTGTGCCTGCTACGCAAGAGTCTTTCCCCAAGTTTGAGTTTACCACCACCTGGAAGATTACCGAGGACGCCTTCCAGGGTTTGCCCCATCTGCAATATCAGGGCTGAATTTTTCCGCAAATATAAAAGGGACGGGCAGGTTTATAAACCTGCCCGTCCTTTTGCTTTTTGTTTGTCTCAGCCCTCCAGCTTGTCGATCCGGCGCTGATGACGGCCGCCCTCAAACTCGGTGTTGAGGAAGGCGTCCAGAATCTTGTCGGCCATGTTGTTGCCAATCAGTCCGCCGCCCATGGCCAGCATGTTGGCGTTGTTGTGCCGCCGGGTCATCTCGGCGGACAGAGGCTCGCTGCACAGGGCGCAGCGGATGCCCTTCACCTTGTTGGCGGCGATGGAGATGCCGATGCCGGTGGTGCAGATAACGATGCCCCGGTCACACTCCCCGCTGGCTACCGCCTCTGCCGCAGCCCGGCCGAAGTCGGGGTAGTCGCAGCTATCAGAAGTGTAGCAGCCATAGTCCTTGTAGGCCAGGCCGTGAGCGTCCAGATACTGCATCACGTGCTGCTTCAGGGCCAGTCCTCCGTGGTCGGAACCCAATGCGATCATGTAAAAAACTCCTCTCTTTATTACAGCTTGTGGAACACAGGCTTATGCTTGTCATAGGTGCAAATGTACCGGAAGCCGCAGTGAGCGATCAGCTCCAGCGCTTCCCGGATTCCCTTGCCCACACCGCCCGGAACGTGGGCGTCGGAGCCTACGGTTAGGATCTCGCCGCCGCAGTCCTTGTACAGTGCCAGAATCGGCTCCCACTCGGCGACGGTGCGGCCCCGGTAGGTGTTGACTTCCATGCCCCGGCCGTTTTCCACAGCGGTGCGCAGGATGGAACGGATTCGTTCATAGTACGGCTCCAGAGACACCGGTGCTTCCATGTACCGCAGGGGGTAAATAATGTGGGCCAGCACGTCATAGTAGGGTGTGGCGGCCATAGCCGCCATGGAGGTAAAATAATCGTCCAGTGCGGCGTAGCAGGCGGCGGAATCGGGGTAGGGGACATAGTAAAAATCGGTGCCGCCCTTTTCCGGGGACAGGTTGTGGATGGAACCCAGCACAAAGTCCAGCTCCGGCAGGCTTACAATGTCTGCGGAGGCGGCGGGATTGAGGTGGGCCATGCCCAGCTCCAGACCCAGCTTTAAGGTGAGCTTGGGAGCAAATTGCGGAACGACTTCCCGATACTGGGCTACAGCGGGCGGCCAGTCGTAGTGATCTACCGGCTCGCCCTGAAGGCTCAGCAGGTCGCAGTGGTCGGTGACGCACAGCTCGTCCAGTCCGGCGTCCACCGCCGCCTGGGCCATCTGTGCCAGCGGGGCATCGCTGTCGGGAGAGAGCTGACTGTGGGTGTGGTAATCAGAACAGTACATAAAACGTCTCCTTTAAAACGGCCAGGATGGGAACCAGCGAAGGACGCAGGTGCCATACCAGGTTGGGTAGGTGATGCCCACCAGTACCGGATAGAACAGGGCAAACAGCACCACAGCTCCGCCGGTGACGGCGTACATGGCTGGCTTCCAGTGAATCAGCTCCTCCTTTTGAGCCAGAGTGTGGAACACATAGCACAGGGCCAGGATGAGGAAGAGCACCGAGGGGAAGTAGTGGTAGGCGAAGGTGATCCGCCCGATAAAGAGCCAGGGCACCAGCTGTGCCAGATAGCCGATGAAGATGAACAGGGCCTTTCCGCTGCGGCGGACAATGCCGTGGAAGCCGCAGGCCAGGATAGCCAGCAGGCCGCCCCAGCACACCACCGGGTTGACGAAGGCGGCGAAACGGGTGGTAACTCCCGATACCGAGTTGTCCATATAGTAGAGAATGGGACGGATGTCCAGCAGCCACTGGTACCACCGGGAGGAGTAAGGGTGGGTGTCGGTGACCCCCTGGTGGTAGGAGAGCATATACTTCTGATTTTCCCACATCTCATGGATGAGATTGCTCAGGGACACATCGCCGGAGGCGGCGGCGTAGGGCAGGTAGGACAGAGTATAGATCACGGCGGGAATGAGGGCGAACACCAAAACAGACCAAGCCAGGATCTTTACGGTCCAGCCGACGCGCTCATGGCGGGTTTCCTCCGGCCACTGGCGCAGCTTGAGCACCAGGCCCATGAAGTAGAGCACCACCAGGCCGGTACAGCCGTAGATGACCGTCCACTTGGAGGCGGCGCCGATGCCCCAGAACAGCCCCGACAGGAACAGGGGCAGGGCGCAGGTCTTGAAGGAGGCGCCGGCGGGGAGGGCCAGCCACCGGTACATAAACCAGTACATGAGCAGGATGAAGAAGAAAGCGTAGGTGTCGATAGTGGCCAGCCGGGTCTGAGTCAGGTGCATGAAGTCGGCAGCCAGCAGAATAGTGCCGCAGGTGGCGATAGAGGTGCGGCCGAAGAGATTTTTCAGGAACACATACAGTAGGGGCAGCATCGCCACCCCAAACAGAGTGCCCATGAACCGCCAGCCAAAGGGGGTCATGCCGAACAGCCGGATGCCGATACTCATGATGAGCTTACCCAGGGGCGGATGGGTGATCTCGTAGGGATAGACGCCCCGAATGTGTTCATAAGCGGTGCGGGGATGGTAGATCTCGTCAAAGTAGGCGCTGTTCATATAGGTGATGGCCTCGGGAACCAGATCCTGCTCGTCGAACAGAGGATTGGTAGCGTCACTCAGATCCACAAAATTGCCGTCGGCATCGAAGAAAGCCACCTCATTCAGCTCCAGCAGCTCCTTGTTGGCCTGACCTGTAATACGCAGATAGCGGATATACTGAGGGTTATCGATAACAATCTCATTCCACTTGAACAGCTGGTTGTAGTTCTGGGTCATGGCGTAGCTGGTCCCGTAACCGGTTCCGTCAGCCCAGTAGTAGCCGGTAATCTTGCTGGCGTCCTCCGGATCATCCTTTCGCTGCCACAGAGACAGCCAAGTTACCCCGTCCGAGGAAATCTCCACCTGATATTTACCGGTGCCCAGGCCGCAGAAGTACCAGATCTTGGACACCAGAGTTTCCTCCGGCAGCACGAAGGTCTGGGCGGTTTCGTCCCCAAAATCCCGGGCGCTTTGAGGAGCCTCTGTATCCCCCAGGTGGGCGAAGGCGGTAACCGCGTAGAGGACCGTGATGATCAGCGCCAGGATGGCGTCCTTTCGCACCATCGGGTGGCAGGGAGCGGTGAAGGACAGCCGCGGCTTCACCGGTGCCGGATCCAGCTGCTGAGCCAAAGGCCGCCGCTGGGTCTGAGCGTACCAGGCGAAGAAGTAGAACAGGGCTGCCACGGTGAGTACGGGGAACAGATAGACGATATATCGGATGGGACCCACGGGGAACACACCTCCCGGATGTATCAAGACAAAAAGTAAGAGGATGAGTATGCACTCATCCTCCTATTTTATTTCTTCTTCTTCTTTTTGTCAAAGAAAGATTTTACGCTGTCCACCGGACCCGGTTGAATCTCGCCCATGGCTTCGCCATAGGCACGCAGCGCCTCCTTCTGCTCGTGGCTCAGATTGGTAGGCACCTGCACGTTTACGGTGACGAACTGGTCGCCCCGGCCCCGGCCGTTGACGCTGGGAATGCCCTTGCCCCGCAGCCGGAAGGTGGTGCCCGGCTGGGTACCGGCGGGCAGGTTCCATTTCACCTTGCCATCGATGGTGGGGATCTCCAGCTCCGCGCCCAGGGTGGCCTGAAGGAAGGTGACCGGGTGGTCCAGGTACACCGATGTGCCCTCACGCTTGAAGAAGGGGTGAGGACGTACAGTGACGCTGATGAGCAGGTCGCCGGCGGGCCCGCCGTTGCGGCCCGCGCCGCCCTGGCCCCGGAGGGAGACCGCCTGGCCGTTGTCGATACCGGCGGGGATATTGACGGTGATCTTCCGCTGCTTCCGGGTGGTGCCGGTGCCGTTGCAGGACTTGCAGGGCTGATGGATGATCTTGCCTTTGCCGCCGCACTTGGGGCAGGTGGTGGTGGTAGCGAAGGTAAAGGCGCCGCCGCCCCGCTGGATGCGGATGGTGCCGCTGCCGTGGCAGTCGGGGCACACCTCAGCGGTGGTGCCGGGGGCGCAGCCGGTGCCGTGGCAGTCATCACAGGTCTCGGTGCGGTTGAGGACGATCTCCTTCTCGCAGCCGAAGGCGGCCTCCTCAAAGGTGATGGTGACTGCGGCCCGCAGAGTCTCGCCCTTCATGGGGCCGGTGCGCTGACGGCTGCCGCTGCCGCCGCCGAATCCGCCGCCGAAGAAGGAACCAAAGATGTCCCCAAGGTCGATGTCGCCCATATCGAAACCACCGAACCCGCCGCCGCCAAAGCCGCCTGCGCCGAAGTTGGGGTCTACACCCGCGTGGCCAAACTGGTCGTATTTGGCTCGCTTTTCCTTATCGGACAGTACCTCGTAGGCCTCATTGACCTCCTTGAACTTGGCCTCGGCCTCCTTGTCGCCGGGGTTCAGGTCCGGGTGGTACTTTTTGGCCAGCTTGCGGTAGGCCTTTTTCAGTTCGTCGTCAGAGACCCCTTTGGATACCCCCAGGACCTCGTAATAATCTCGTTTCTGTTCAGGCATTGGTGTTCACCTCTTTACACACGGAAAGCAGCGGGGGCAAGCCCCCGCCGCTTTGCTCCGGCTATTACTTGTTGTCGTCATCGACTACCTGATAGTCGGCGTCCACCACGTTGGGGTCGGTGTTGGCGCCGCCGGCCTGGCCGCCAAAGTTGGCGCCGCCCATGTCGGGGCCGGGCTGACCGCCCTGGGGGTTGGCCTGCTGATACATCTTCTCAGCCACGGGATAGAAGGCCTTGGTGGTCTCCTCGGTGGCGGCCTTGATGGCTTCGATGTCGGTGCCCTTCAGGGCGTCCTTCAGCTTGTTCAGAGCGGCCTCCACATTGGCCTTGTCGCCGGCGTCGATCTTGTCCTTGGCGTCCTCCAGAGCCTTCTCGGTCTGGTAGACCACCTGGTCGGCCTGGTTGCGGACATCAACCTCTTCCTTCCGCTTGGCGTCCTCGGCGGCGAACTGCTCGGCCTCCTTGACGGCCTTGTCGATGTCCTCCTTGGACATGTTGGTGGAGGAGGTGATGGTGATGTGCTGCTCCTTGCCGGTGCCCAGATCCTTAGCGGACACGTTCACGATGCCGTTGGCGTCGATGTCGAAGGTGACCTCGATCTGAGGCACGCCGCGGCGGGCGGGAGCGATGCCGTCCAGGTTGAACCGGCCCAGAGTCTTGTTGTACTGAGCCATCTCACGCTCGCCCTGGAGTACGTGAACCTCAACGGAGGTCTGGTTGTCGGCGGCGGTGGTGAAGATCTGGCTCTTCTTGGCGGGGATGGTGGTGTTGCGCTCGATGAGCTTGGTCATCACGCCGCCCATGGTCTCAATGCCCAGGGACAGGGGGGTGACGTCCAGCAGCAGCAGGCCCTTCACGTCGCCCACCAGAACGCCGCCCTGCAGGGCAGCGCCCATGGCCACGCACTCGTCGGGGTTGATGCCCTTGAAGCCTTCCTTGCCGGTCAGCTTCTTCACCATGTCCTGCACGGCGGGGATACGGCTGGAGCCGCCCACCAGCAGTACCTTGGCCAGGTCGCCGGAGCCCAGGCCAGCGTCGCTCATGGCCTGACGCACGGGGCCGGCAGTGGCCTCCACCAGGGAAGCGGTCAGCTGGTCGAATTTGGCACGGGTCAGGGTCAGATCCAGGTGCTTGGGGCCGGTGGCATCGGCGGTGATATAGGGCAGGTTGATGTTGGTGGAGGTAACGCCGGACAGCTCGATCTTGGCCTTCTCAGCAGCCTCCTTCAGACGCTGCATGGCAACCTTGTCGCCGGTCAGGTCGATGCCGGTGTCCTTCTTAAACTCAGCGGCCATCCAATCCATGACGGCCTTATCGAAGTCGTCGCCGCCCAGACGGTTGTTGCCAGCGGTGGCCAGAACCTCGATGACGCCGTCGCCTACTTCCAGCACGGACACATCGAAGGTGCCGCCGCCCAGATCGTACACCATGATCTTCTGGTCGGTCTCCTTATCCACACCGTAGGCCAGAGCAGCGGCGGTGGGCTCGTTGATGATACGCTTTACGTCCAGACCGGCGATCTTGCCGGCGTCCTTGGTGGCCTGACGCTGAGCGTCGGTGAAGTAAGCGGGAACGGTGATGACAGCTTCGGTGACAGGCTGGCCCAGATAAGCCTCGGCGTCCGCCTTCAGCTTCTGCAGAATCATGGCGGAGATTTCCTGGGGGGTGTAGGCCTTGCCGTCGATGTTCACCTTGTAGTTGGTGCCCATCTCACGCTTGATGGAAGCGATGGTGCGGTCGGGGTTGGTGATAGCCTGGCGCTTGGCCACCTGGCCCACCATACGCTCGCCGTCCTTGGAGAAGGCCACGACAGAGGGGGTAGTGCGGTTGCCTTCCGCGTTGGCGATGACGACAGCCTCGCCGCCTTCCATAACGGCGACGCAAGAGTTAGTTGTACCGAGGTCGATACCAATAATCTTAGACATAATCTATTCCTCCAATAATAAAGAAATTGGTTTTTAACAAATGAAATCAGTTTGCTACCTTAACCATAGAGAACCGGATGACCTTGTCTCCGTTGCGGAAACCGGCCTGGAACACCTCAACGATGGTGTTCTCTCCGGCGTTCTCGTCCTCCACATGCATCACGGCGTTGTGAAGGTTGGGGTCAAAGGGCTGGCCCAGAGCGGGGATCTCCTCGATACCCAGCTTGGAGAGAACCTCCCGCAGCTGGTTCATGGTCATCTCCACGCCTTTCTTGTAGGCCTCGTCTGCGGTTTCCTGCTTCAGAGCCCGCTCCAGATTATCATATACCGGCAGGAAGGCGGCGGCAGTCTCTGCCTTGGAGTCCGCCCAGGCGGATTCCTTTTCCTTCTGGCTGCGGCGGCGGTAGTTGTCGTACTCGGCGGCCAGACGGAGGAATTTATCCTCCTGATCGCTGAGGTTCTTTTTCAGTGCCTCCAGTTCCTCCAGCAGGGGATCGGGCGTCTCCTCCGGGGCGGCGGCTTCGGCGGCCTGCTCCTCAGGCTGCTGAGAAACGGTCTGCTCCAGCTCCTCCGCCGGCTTGTTTTCTTTCTTGCTGCTCATTGAGTACACTCATCTCCTATTTGTGATCGTCCCTGCCGTCCGGCAGCTCGCCCTGGCCGAACAGACGGCTCAGGCCTTCGGCCAGATAAGACAGACGGGCGGTGATCTTGGCGTAATCCATTCTTGTGGGTCCCACTACGCCGATGACGCCCCGCATGCCTTCTCCGATATCATAGCTGGCCACCACAACGCTGGTGTCCTTCAGGGCATCGGCTACGTTTTCCGGGCCGATGAGGATCTTCATGGGGTCGTCCTTGGGTACGGGGAACCGGGCGGGATCAGCGTCCTCCGACAGATAGCTCAGCAGAGGCTGGGCCCGGTCCAGGCTCCGGTATTCCGGCAGCTCCAGCAGATGTGCAAGGCCAGAGGTGTGGACGGTACGCCGTTCCAGGCTTTCCAACACCTCGATGGCGAAGGAAACCACCAGGGAGATCAGCCCATAGGCGTCTCCGGCGGCGTGCTGGGCCACCCGCATCAGCTCCGGTGTGATCTCCTCCAGCGTCAGGCCGGTGAAGGTGGTGTTGAGCAGGGTGTTGAGCATCTGCAGCTGGGCCTCCGTCAGATCGGAGGGCAGGCGGATCAGCCGGTTGCGGACGATGTTGCTGTCCGTCATTACTACAATAATAAAAGCGTTGCGCTCCACCATCAAAAGGTCGAACCGGCGAATGGTTACCCGGTCCATCCCGGAGGAGAGGGCAAAGGCGGGATAATTGGTGAGCTGGGAAACCACCCGGCCCGCCTGATCCAGCACCCGGTCCAGCTCCTGCATCTTCAGCCGCAGGGCTTGGTTGATGCGCTCGGTCTCCTGAAGGGAGAGCTTGTGCTCCTCCATCAGTTCATTGACGTACAGCCGGTAACCCTTGGGAGAGGGGATACGTCCGGCGGAGGTGTGGGGCTTCTCCAGCAGGCCCATAGACTCCAGGTCCGCCATCTCATTCCGGATGGTGGCGGAGGAGACCTCCATGCCGATGGCCTGGGCGATGGCCTTGGAGCCCACCGGCTCCGCCGACTGAATGTAGCTTTCGATGATGGCACGGAGTATGCGTCTTTTTCGTTCTGTTAAATCCATTCCGGCCACCTCTCTACGAATTTAGCACTCATACTCCCTGAGTGCTAACCATAATGTAGCACCCCCCGCCGAAAAAGTCAATAGGCAGGGTTGTAAATTAAATGTGAACGGAAAAACTATGGCAGACGGGGGACAAGACTGCAAACAAGGTGCGGTTGACGGGAGGGAGATTCAATGATATGATGGGCACAAGAGGGGGTATGCGTGTTGGACGGCTTACCGGTAGAGATCATCGATTATGAGGACCGCTACAAGCAGGCGCTGGAGGATATCTCCCTGCCCTGGCTGCTGGAGTACGATCTGCTGGAACCGGTGGATCTGGAGATGCTGGCTGATCCCCACCGGTTCATCGCCGGGGGCGGTCGGGTGCTGCTGGCCAGGGCAAAGGATGAGATCGTGGGGATGGTGATGCTGGAGCTCCAGGGCGAGGGCGTGTGCGAGGCGTTGAAGTTCGGCGTCAAGGAGGAGTATCGGGAGCAGGGCATCGGTACCGCCCTGATGGAAGCTGTGCTCCAGGCCGCCCGGGACGCGGGGCAGAAGACCATCGTGGTCACCTCCAACCACAAGCTGAAATCCGCCCTCAGGATCTACGAAAAGCTGGGTTTTGAATACGTAACGTATTCCGATAAATGGTTTCAACTTTCCGATATCAGAATGGAACGGGAGTTATAAAAAGGACGCGCCGGATGGCGCGTCCTTTCTTAATCTTCAAATTCGTAGATGGCTCCGGTGGTGAGGGCGTGGAGCCGGTCGCCCAGCTCCTCCTTTAAAATGGTGTAAGCGGGTGTCCCTGTGCAGTGTCCGGTGTAGACCGCCCTTACATCCAGCTCGTCCCGGAGGGCGGCGCCGATGGCGTGCACCTTTTCCGGAGCAGGGCCCAGGGTGGAGGGACCGTCCTTTCCCATCAGATGGAAGCCGCCCAGCACCGCCCGGATAGGTGTTTGGGGGAACTGATCCTTCAGCTGGGTCAGGATCTTCACTACTCCCGCATGGCAGCAGGAGTTGAACACCACCAGTCCCTGGCTGGTTTCAGCCACCAGGGACTGTTCATGCTTCACCCGGTCGGGGATGAGGTGGAGGCCGGGAGCCAGCTCCCGAGGCCCTTCCGCCAGGTCAAAGCGCTCCTCATATCGGCATAGCATGCCGGGGTTGACGCCGATGTACTCTTTCTCCTCCCAGTACTCCGGCTCCACGATCCGGGGCCGGGCGCAGACGGAGGCGGTGTGATTGACGGCAAAGAAGGCATTGAAGCCATCGGCGTGGTCATAGTGGCCATGGGACAGGGCGGCTCTATCCACCTTCGACAGATCAACACCCAGATTGTGGGCGTTGACCAGCACTGCGCCGCACTCCCCGGCATCCAGCAGATAGCGGCCGCCCCGGTATTCGATATAAAAGGAGAGACCGTGTTCGGGGATCAGACCTTCCGGCGCGGAGTTTTCCATCAGAACGGTGACCTTCATTGGGACGCCTCCTTTTCGTGGGTGAATTGCGTGACGTCGTTGATCCAAACCCGGGAACGGAACCGGGGCACGCCGAAGAAGAATTTTGAGGTGCTCTCCATGATGACGCCCACATAGACCCAAAAGATGCCCCACTTCAGCACCAGGCCGAAGAGAGCGGCCAGGGGGAGAGCTACCAGCCAAAGAGGAAGCAGGTCGATGATGGTGGCGGCCCGCACGTCACCTCCGCCCCGGAGCACCCCCACGGTATTGACCGTGTTGAAGGCCCGCAGGGGGAGGATAGCGCCGGTGAAGGTGAGCATCATGGTGGTGATACCGCCGGACACCGCAGACAAGTGGAAGAAGGGATAGAGCAGGCTTGGGAACAGGAACCAGGCCCCGGCGATGAGAGGCAGGCCGATGACCAGTCCGCAGCCCATGGCCAGCAGGTTGAGGGCGCCTCCCATCTCGTATACCTGTTCCCGCCGGCCGGCGCCGATTTCCCGGCCGATGATGATGGCGGTGGTGCCTGAGATGGCGAAGATGGCCACGGTGCATAGGTCCTCAATGTTGCCCGCCAGGGCCCGGGCAGCCAGGATCTCGGTAGAGCCCTCCATGTGGCCCATGACTACCTTATACATGGAGTTGCCCAGTCCCCACAGAGTCTCGTTGAGGACAACCGGGCCGGAATAGCGGATGAATTTCTGGATCAGTGCGCTTCCCGGCCGGAACAGAGGCCCTGCCCGCAGCTTGAACCGGCGGTTGGTGAGGGCATAAGTGAGCATAATGACGAACTCCACCACCCGGGAGAGCAGGGTGGCCAGGGCGGCCCCCTCCACCCCCAGGGCGGGCGCCCCCAGATTGCCGAAGATGAGTACCCAGTTCAGGAAGGTGTTGGTCACCATGGAGATGGCGAAGATGATCATGCCAAGCTTGGGGTTTTCCATGGACCGGTGAGCCCCCACATACACGCCGGTAAGGCTGTTGAGGATGTAGGAGAAGCCCACGATCCGGGCGTAGGATGCCGCCAGGGGTACCAGTTCCTGGTTGTCGGTGAGTAGGCCCATCAGGGGCACCGGCAGGAAAAACATAATCCCCGCAAAGGCTAGAGAGATGGCACCCGCCACATAGCAGCCCAGGCCGATGACTCGGTTGATGGAGTCGGTGTCTCCCTTGCCCCAGAACTGACTGATGAGCACCGACGAGCCGCTCTGCAGGCCGAAGATGACCAGCTGGATGACGAACACCGGCGTGTTGGCCACCAGCACTGCGGCCAGGGGTGCCTCGCCCAGGGCACCCACCATGAAGGTGTCCATCAGGCCCAGCAGGGTGGTGCACAGGTTCTGCAGCAGAATGGGCAGGGCCAGCAGCACCACATTCTTGTAAAAGGCGGGACCCCGCCTCAGACAGGAAAACAAAGTCTCACCTCATTGCGATCCGATTTTTTGTAATGGAAATCAGCCCCTGGGCCAGCGCGTCTACATCCTCCCGGGTGTTTTCCGCCGAGAAGGACACCCGCAGCACGCCCATCAGGGTGCGCTTGGGCAGGCCCAGGGCGGCGAACACGTGGCTGGGCTTGCCCTTGTGGCAGGCCGAGCCGGAGGAGACGCAGATGCCCATGTCGGACAGGTCGCGGACCAGCATCTCGCTGGGGTAGCCGGGCAGGGAAATGGCGCAGACGTGAGGGGCATCTCCCGGGCTGACTACCTCCAGGCCGGGTACCTCCTTCAGCTTTTCCAGGGCGTAGTCCTTCACCGCTCGGATCTGCTCCCGGTATTCCGGCTTCCAGGCCTCGCAGGCGGCGGCCAGGGCGGCGATCTGGACGGTGGGCTCAGTGCCCGAGCGCAGGCCGCTCTCCTGTCCGCCTCCCATCAGCAGGGGCTTCACATTCAGCCCCTTGCGGATGTACTGTGCGCCGATGCCCTTGGGGGCGTGGATCTTGTGGCCGCTGATGGTGAGCAGGTCCACCCCCAGCTCCTTGGGGGTGAAGGGTACCTTTAAAAAGCCCTGTACCGCGTCGCAGTGGAGCAGGGCGGGGGAGCCGGCGGCCTTGATGGCCCGGGCGGCCTCCGCCACCGGCAGGATGGTCCCCACCTCGTTGTTCACCAGCATCATGGATACCAGAATGGTGTCCGGCCGCAGGGCGGCGGTCAGGTCGTCGATGGAGATGTGACCGGTCTTGTCCGGCTTGAGATAGGTGACCTCATACCCCTGACGCTCCAGGTCCTTCATGGGCTCCAGTACAGCCGAGTGCTCGATGGCGGTGGTGATCAGGTGCTTTCCTTTCCGCTTTCCATATTCCACGGCGGCCCGGATGGACCAGTTGTCTCCCTCGGTGCCGCAGGAAATAAAGAAGAGCTCCTCGGGCAGACAGCCCAGGCAGCGGGCCACCGTCTCCCGGCGTTCCTTCACCAGAGCCGCTGCCTGCTGGCCCAGGGCGTAGCCGGAGGAGGGGTTGCCAAAGCCCTCCGTCATGGCCTCATAGGCTGCCCGGGCCGCCTGGACGCACACCTGAGTGGTGGCGGCGTTATCAAGATAAATGGGCATGGTCTCACCTCAGAATCAGTCATTTCGTGCCATTTCATTGTATCCTCCGCCCTTGGGAAAGTCAAGGCGACGGGAGAGCAGAAAACAGACCAGGCAGTTTTTGTAAATGCCCTTGACAAGGGGATACTGGAATAATATACTGTGTTCTGCTAGGAAATAAAATGAGACAAAAAGAAAGGAAGGAATCGCCATGAGCGCGATCAAGCTGAAGGAAAACCTCTGGTCCGTGGGCGTACTCAACCCCGCCCTGCGCGTCTTTGATATCGTAATGGAGTCCAAATACGGCACCTCCTACAATGCCTATCTGCTCACGGGGGAGAAGAACGTCCTCATTGAGACCGTACATACCGATTATTTTGAGGAGTATCTGGACAACATCCGCCAGGTCATCCCGGTGGAGGATGTGGATTACCTCATTATGAACCATAACGAGCCCGACCACTCCGGCAGCGTGGCCAAGCTGCTCTCTGTCTGCCCCAAGCTGGAGATCATTGCCACCAAGGCGGGCAAGAAGCACCTGCAGGATATCACCAACCTGGAGCTGAACTGCCGCACCGTGGCTGCCGGGGATACTCTGGACCTGGGCGACCGGGTGCTGGAATTCATCCCCGCCCCTATGCTCCACTGGGCCGACTCCATGTTCACCTGGGACAAGGCGGGCAAGACCCTGTTCACCTGCGATTTCCTGGGCTGCCACTTCTGCGAGCCCACCATGCTGGATGTGAACATCCACGACAAGACCGCCTATGAGGGCGAGTTTGCCTATTACTTCGCCGGTATTTTCGGGCCTTTCAAGTCCAGCGTGCTGGCCGGCCTGGACAAGATGCCCGCCGACGTGGACATGGTGTGCACCAGCCACGGCCCCTGCCTGACCGAGACCATTAGCAAGGCTAAGGAGCTCTACCGCACCTGGAGCACTCCCGCTCCCAAGACCAAGCGCACCGCCTTCGTGGTGTACGCTTCCGCCTACGGCTGTACCCGCACCCTGGCGGAGACTGCCGCCAAGGCTCTGGAGGGTGAGGGCTACGACGTGACCACCGCCGACGTCACCGTGGTGCCCTATGCCGAGTGCGTCAAGCTGGCCCACGAGGCCGACGTGCTGTTGGTAGGCTCTCCCACCATCAACCGCGCCGCTCCCAAGGCAGTGTGGGATGTGCTCACCTCCATCGATCCCATCAACCTGAAGGGCAAGGCCGCCGGTGCCTTCGGTGCTTACGGCTGGAGCGGAGAGGCCGCTCCCATGCTCCACACCTTCCTGAAGGGCCTGCGCTATGCTGCCCCCGAGGCTCCCTTCCGGGTGCTCTTTACCCCCACCCAGGCCGACCTGGACGCCATGGCCGACTACGCCCGCAGCGTGGCCGCCCTGTGCACCGTGCCTGTGGACGCCCCCGCTGAAAAGCCCGCCGGCGGCAAGTTTGTCTGCGCCCTGTGCGGCTACATCTACGATCCCGCCGAGGGCGACCCTGCCCACGGCGTAGCTCCCGGCACACCCTTTGACGCCATCCCCTCTTCCTGGTCCTGCCCCCTGTGCGGCGTGGACAAGGGCATGTTCAAGCCTGTGGAATAAGGAGAAGGTTCATAACCGGGCGGCTTGACATTCCGCTTTCATATGCTATAATAATCGCCAGAGTGTAAGGCAAGAGCCGCACGAAGGGGTACACCACCACGGGTGTAATCCTTTCGTGCGGCTTTTTTGCTGCTGAAGGAGGAAAAGTGCGTGGTCAGAATCAACGGAACGGAGCTTGATCTGGCGGGCCGAATCCTGGCGGACTATCTGGCGGAGGCGGGATTCAACCTGACCCGGGTGGCGGTGGAGCGCAACGGCGAGATCGTGCCCAAACGGCTTTACGGCGAGACCATTCTCACAGACGGGGACGCCCTGGAAGTGGTGGGCTTCGTGGGGGGCGGCTGACATGATCCCCACACAAGAAGAGATGCACCGGGCCCTGGAGGAGCGCCACGGTCAGGCTCTACAGGCCAGATTTGACGCCGGACGGGTGGCGGTCTGCGGCCTGGGCGGGTTGGGCTCAAACGTGGCCATCGCCCTGGCCCGAGCGGGGGTGGGTACCCTCCACCTCATTGACTTTGACAAGGTGGATCTCACCAACCTGAACCGCCAGCAGTACATGGCGGATCAGCTGGGCAGGTACAAAACGGAAGCCCTGGCGGAGACCTTGAAGCGGATCGCTCCCTATTGTAAGGTGCGAACAGACACGGTGCGGGTGACGGAGGAAAACCTGCCCGAGCTGCTGACGGAGGACGACATCGTTTGTGAGGCCTTTGACCGGCCGGAGGCCAAAGCCATGCTGGTTTCCGGCGTGCTGGAGCATTTTCCCCAAAAGCCCCTGGTTGCCGCCTCCGGTATGGCCGGGCTGGGCAGCGCCAATACTATCCGCACCCGGCGGGCGTTCGGGAAGTTGTACCTGTGCGGCGACGAGACCTCCGACGTATCCCACGGGCTGGGCCTGGTGTCTGCAAGGGTGGCGGTGTGCGCCGCCCATCAGGCCAACATGATCCTCCGGCTCCTGGCCGGGGAGACGGAACCTTAACACGCTATTCATCCAATCAAATACAGAAAGAAGAGGAGATACTTATGACAGAACAGCTGAAGAACGACCCGCTGGTCATCGGCGGCCACACCTTTACGTCCCGCTTCATCCTGGGCTCCGGGAAGTACTCCCTGCAGCTCATTGAGGCCGCCGTCCGGGACGCGGGAGCGGAGCTCATCACCCTGGCAGTCCGCCGGGCCAATACCAAGGAGCACGAAAATATCCTGGACTACATTCCCAAGGGCGTCACCCTCCTGCCCAACACCTCCGGCGCCCGGAACGCCGACGAGGCGGTGCGCATTGCCCGGCTGGCCCGGGAGCTGGGCTGTGGTGACTTTGTGAAGGTGGAGATCATGCGGGACACCAAGTATCTGCTGCCCGACAACCAGGAGACCATCCGGGCCACGGAGATTTTGGCCAAGGAGGGCTTTGTGGTCATGCCCTACATGTACCCGGATCTGAATACGGCCCGGGATCTGGTGAACGCCGGCGCGGCGGCGGTGATGCCCCTGGCGTCTCCCATCGGCTCCAACAAGGGCCTGGCTACCCGGGAATTTATACAGATCCTCATTGACGAGATCGACCTGCCCATCATTGTGGACGCCGGCATCGGCCGACCCTCCCAGGCCTGCGAGGCTATGGAGATGGGCGCCGCCGCCATCATGGCCAACACCGCCCTGGCCACCGCGGGCGACCTGCCTCTGATGGCCTCCGCCTTCCGCAAGGCCATTGAGGCGGGCCGTCAGGCCTATCTGTCCGGCCTGGGCCGGGTGCTGCTCCGGGGGGCCGCTGCCTCCGACCCCCTTACCGGCTTCCTTCGGGACTGAGAGGGGGGCGCACCATGGAAAACAAGGAAAATCAGTTCTTTGTGGATTCGGAGTTTCTGAGTCCTCAGGCTCTGGAGCGCAAGCACCAGCTGGAGACCGATCCCGCCAGCCGGGCGGACCACATGGCCTACCTCCCCGGTATGGAGCGCATCCAGTCCGATGTGATGGACAAGGTACTGGCCCATATGAACGACTACGACCCGGAGCGGTACACCGCCCGGGAGGTGGAGGCGGCTCTGAACCACGAGACCTGCTCCATCGAGGATTTCAAAGCCCTCCTCTCTCCGGCGGCGGAGCCCTATCTGGAGCGGATGGCCCAGCGGGCCCGGCTGGAGACCCGGAAGCACTTCGGCAATACGGTCTACCTCTTCACCCCGCTGTACATCGCCAACTACTGCGAGAACTACTGTATCTACTGCGGCTTCAACTGCTACAACCACATCAAGCGGATGAAGCTAAATCAGGAGCAGATCGAGCACGAGATGCAGGTCATCGCCGCCTCCGGTATGGAGGAGGTGCTGCTGCTTACCGGCGAGAGCCGTTCCATGAGCGGGGTGGAGTACATCGGCGAGGCCTGTAAGCTGGCCCGGAAGTATTTTCGCATGGTGGGCCTGGAGATCTACCCGGTGAACAGCGACGAGTACCGCTACCTCCGGGAGTGCGGCGCCGACTATGTTACCGTGTTCCAGGAGACCTATGACGCCGACAAGTACGAGACCCTCCACCTGATGGGCCACAAGCGGGTGTGGCCCTACCGCTTCGAGGCCCAGGAGCGTGCCCTCATGGGCGGCATGCGGGGTGTGGGCTTCTCCGCCCTGCTGGGCCTGGCGGACTTCCGCAAGGATGCCCTGGCCACCGGCCTGCACGTCTATTACCTCCAGCGCAAGTACCCCCACGCCGAGATGTCTCTGTCCTGTCCCCGGTTGCGGCCCATCATCAACAACGACAGAATCAACCCCCGGGACGTCCACGAGCGGCAGCTGTGCCAGGTGCTGTGCGCCTACCGGATCTTCCTGCCTTTTGCGGGCATCACCGTATCCTCCCGGGAGAGCGCGGAGTTCCGCAACGGCATCGTGAAGATCGCCGCCACCAAGGTGTCCGCTGGGGTCTCCACCGGCATCGGCGACCATGAGAGCAAATACACCGGCAAAGAGAGCGATGGCGCAGAGGGCGACGAGCAGTTTGAGATCAGCGACGATCGCAGCTTTGAAGCCATGTACGCCGACATCTCCGCCGAGGGCCTCCAGCCTGTGCTCAACGATTACCTCTATGTGTAAACAATAAAAAACGGAGCAGTGCAGCCAAAGCTGCACCGCTCCGTTTTTTGTTGTTGATCAGTCCTGGTTTACCTTCACCACGGGGAAGCGGTCGGGCAGCTTGATGCCCGCCCGGTCGTAGATGGCGGCGCCGCGCTCGCAGGCCTCCTTCAGGATGGCCTCCTCGTCCAGCACCAGGATCTTCCGATCCCGCATGAGCCACTTGCCGTCGCACATGGTGGACTGCACATTGACAGAGTGCATGGCGGTGACCAGAGCGGCGATCTTGTCGTTCACCGGCATCATGGAGGGGCCGTGGGGGTCGATGACGATAAGGTCGGCCTTCTTGCCGGCCTCCAGGGAGCCGTACAGGTTCTCGTCCATCAGAGCACGGGCACCCCACTTGGTGGCCATCCGCAGGATGTCCTGAGCGGGCACCACGGTGGGATCCAGCCGCCAGCCCTTGTGGATCAGGGAGGTAAGCCACATCTCATCCACCATGTCCATGTGGTTGGAGGAGGAAGCGCCGTCGGTGCCGATGGAAACGCAGATGCCCATGTTCAGCATCTTGGGGATGCGGGCGAAGCCCAGCACCCGCATGGCGGAGGCGGGGTTGTGGGACACCTTCACGTCCCGCTTCTTGAAGAGCTCCAGCTCCTCGTCGTTGAGCCACACGGTGTGGACGGCCAGCAGGTTTTTGTCCAGCACGCCCAGGTTCTCCAGGTGCTTGACGGTACCCTCGCCCCAGCGGGCGTAGGTGTACTCCTTCTCCTCCTTGGCCTCGGCCACGTGCATGTGGATGCCTACGCCGTACTTGTCGGCCAGCTCCTTGGTGCGCACGCACAGCTCGTCGGTGTTGTTGAAGATGGTACGCAGGCCAAACCACACCTGGACGCGGCCGTCGGCGGTGTTGTGGTACTTTTCCAGGTCGACCACCTGCTGCTCCAGCTCCTGCTCCATGGTGCGCTGCCAGATCTTGGGCAGACCGTCGCCGCAGTCCA
Organism: Flavonifractor sp. HCP28S3_F3; assembly: GCF_052065355.1. Taxonomy (NCBI): domain Bacteria; kingdom Bacillati; phylum Bacillota; class Clostridia; order Eubacteriales; family Oscillospiraceae; genus Flavonifractor; species Flavonifractor sp. HCP28S3_F3. The sequence continues at coordinate 28,523 of NZ_JBQHUF010000015.1, read as the reverse complement.
TGACGGACTTGGCCAGCTTGCCCCGCAGGCCGGACTCCTTGGTGGCCCGGGCCATGCCGGAGACGAACTGTCCACCGGGCTCGGCGAAAGAGGTGACGCCGGAGCGGATGAGCTCCAGGGAGGTCATCAGGGTGGAGACGTAGGAGTCCTCCTCGGTCATGTTGCTCTCATAGGGCCACATCCGGTCGTGGAGCCAGGTGATGAAGTCCACGTCGTCGCCCACGCCCCGGCTGATCTGCTGGGAGGTGTGGACGTGGGTGTTGACGAAGCCGGGCAGGACGTACTTGCCGCCCAGCTCAATGACCTCCGCGTCGGGCTTGACCAGAGCGGGATCCACCTTGCCTACGGCGACGATCTTGTCGTCCTCCACCAGCACGCCGCCGCCGTCATAGACGGTGTCATTGGCGTCCATAGAGAGGACATAACCATTTTTCAGATAAGTCTGAGCCATTGCCGCTGCCTCCTTATTCCACCGAGATGACGGGGTCGATGATCTGGAACTTGCTCACGTCGAACAGACCCTGGTCGGAGATGGCCAGCGCGGGGATGAAGATCAGGGTGATGAAGGACAGGGTGACGTTGGGGGAGGGAACGGTGCAGCCCCGCTGAGCCATGGCGGCGATGACGGCCCTCAGCTTCTCGGCAATGACCTCGCCGGGCTCGTTGGCCAGCAGGCCGCAGATGGGCAGGGCGATCTCCTCGATGACCTTGCCGCCGTCCACGAACACCAGGCCGCCCTGGAGCTCCTGAATGCGGTTGACGGCCAGAGCCATGTCGTCGGGGTTGGAACCCACCACGCTGACGTTGTGGTGGTCGTGGCCCACGGAGATGGCGATGGCGCCGGACTTCAGACCAAAATTCTTGATGAAGGCGCGGCCGATGGAGCCGTTTTTGCCGTAGCGCTCCACGCAGGCGATGCGCAGGATGTCGTTTTCCACGTCAGGCTGCACCACGCCGTCCACCACCGGCAGGGTGACGGTGAGGTCGTCGGTGAGCAGGGACACGGGGGAGGCACCGATGACATGGACGGTGGCCTTGGAGGCCTTGGGATCCACCTTCAGCACCAGGTCGTCCCCGGTGACGTGGTTCATATGTACGGTGCCCAGCAGCTTGTCGCTGTAAGCGGGAGCCTTCAGCTCCCGGGTGAGGGCGCCGTTGTCCACGATGAGCTCGCCCTTGGACACCACCTGCTCCACCTTGCACTGCTCCAGGGAGGACAGCAGCACCACGTCGGCATACTTGCCGGGGGTGATGGAGCCGCACTCGTTGTCGATGCGGAAGCTCTCAGCGGGGTTGAGGGTGACCATCTGGATGGCGGTCACCGGATCCACACCCTCCTCCACGGCGATGCGCACCTTGTGATCCAGGTGGCCCAGATCCTTGATGTGGAGGGCGTCGATGTCGTCGGACACCATGCAGCAGTGGCGGGCGTCCACGTGGTTCTCGGTGAGCACCTTTAGGCAGGCACGCAGGTCGGTGGAGGCGGAGCCCTCCCGCATCAGCACATGCAGGCCGGCGCGCAGCTTCTGGAGAGCCTCCTCCTTGTTGGTGGACTCGTGGTCGGAGTTGATGCCGGTGGAGGCGTAGGCGTTCAGCGCTCCGTCATAGGTGGCGGGGGCGTGGCCCTCAGCGGTCTTGTGGTACTTCTCCGCCAGTTCCAGCATGTGGGCGGAGGCGGGGCTGCCGCCCAGGATGGGGGGCACCAGCACCTCGGCCAGACCCACGGCCTGGGGCAGCTGGATCAGCTCGTCCATCATGGCGGTGTGGAGGGTGGAACCGGTGGTCTGAAGGCCGTTCTCCTCCATGAAGGCGGGGACGGGGTAGTACAGCTTCACGGGGGTGCCGGCGGACTCGGCCAGCACTTCCTTCATGCCTTCCACGCCGGAGACGATGGTGACCTCCATCAGGTCGCTGGCCACGGCGGTGGTGCCGTGCTTGACCACCATCTTGGCAAACTCGGTGTAGGTGAGCATGCTGCTCTCAATGTGGATGTGGGCGTCGATAAAGCCGGGAGCCAGGTACTTGCCGGCGGCGTCGATGATCTTAGTGTCTGGGCCGCAGCAGCCTTCGGGCAGGTTGCCCACAGCGGCGATGCGCTCTCCGGCGATAGCAATGTCGGCGGGGTAGATCTCTGCAGTGTGAACGTTGACCAGCTGGCCGCCACGGATGATCACATCAGCGGGAGCCTGCCCCTGAGCCACTGCGATAAGCCTGTTATCCATCATAGACTTCCTTCTCCTTTATGGGCGAATCGTCAGAATTCGCCAGTTATCGGATTTATTATATTTCACCCCCTGCGCCCTTGTCAACCGAAGGGGCTATATCCGAAAGAAACGAGCAAAGAGGCGGCAGATCGTATCTGCCGCCTCTTTGTGTTGGTTCATAAAAGTATTTACGCTTCACCGGAGTGGTCCAGTCTGCGGCGCACGTCCCGCCGCAGCAGAGTGTACAGCACCGAGGCCACCGGCACGCTGAGCAGGACGCCCTCCAGCCCCAGTAGTCCGCCGCCCACGGTGACGGCGGCCAGCACCCAGATGCCGGGCAGGCCGATGGAAGAGCCCACCACCTTGGGATAGATCACATTGCCCTCGATCTGCTGAAGGATGACTAGAAAGACCAGGAAAATCAGAGCCTTCAGGGGGGAGACCATCAGCAGCAGCACCGCCGAGAGGATGGCGCCGATATAGGCGCCCGCCACAGGGATAATGGCGGAGGCGCCTACAGTGACGCCGATGAGGGGGGCGTAGTCCGGCTGAATGAACAGCATCCCCACAGTGCACAGGCCGCCAAGAATGCAGGCCTCAATGAGCTGACCGGTAATAAAACGGGTAAAGGTGTCCGAGGTCAGATGGATCACATCGGTAATGGGATCGGCGAATTTTTTGGGTACATAGGCCCGCAGCACCCGGCGGCACTGGCCCAGCAGCTTTTCCTTACCTGAGAGCATATAAATGGAGAACACCAGAGCCAGCACTCCGGTGACCACCAGCGAGACAATGCTGGTGGTGATCTCAAGCAGCTGGGGCGCCAGACTGGACAGGAAGCCAAGGGCCTGTTTAAAGAGGTTTTCCAGAGTTTGGTTCAAACTGGACAGATCCAGAGCCTCCATATCCAGATGGAGATAGTCCGCCAGATGATTGATCCAGTCCTGAACATTTGAAATGTAGCCGCTGAGGTTTAGCGCAAAGGTCTGGATACTTTCCGTCAGCTTGGGCAGCACGAAGGAGAACACCCCGGTAATGACCACGATCAGGGCCAGGTAGGAGGTGACTACAGCCAGGGGCCGGGCAGCGCCTGCGGCCTTGGTTTTCCCCAGGCCGCAATTGTACAGCCGGAAAAAGAAGTGACAGGGGCGGTTGAGAATGAAGGCCAGAGCAAAACCGATGATCAGCGGCCGAAACAGACCCAGCAGACGGCCCAGTGCAAAGCCGACAACGTCCAGCCGGGCCAGCACCATCACCAGAACCACCGCGTAGGTGATGATGAGCAAAATACTTTTGAACAGCCGTTTATCCATAAAGTTGTCTCCTGTATTTGTTCGCATGATATCTTCTTACGCTCAATATAGCATCCCCAACTTTTGCCGTCAACGGAAAAACCGTCGCGGAAAGTTTTTCTTGACAAACAGAATTTGTGTGACTATAATCATAGTAAACATATAGGAATTTAGTAAATAGAAAGGAGCACGCTCCATGAACCATACCATGATCTACGCCGACCACGCCTCCACCACCGCTCTTTCCCCTAAGGCGCTGGAGGCCATGCTTCCTTATTTTACCCAGGGTTACGGTAATCCCTCCAGCTTGTATGCCTTTGGCCAGCAGGCCAAAAGTGACCTGGAGAAAGCCCGCGCCGCTGTGGCCCGCTGTCTGAATGCCAAGCCGGAGGAAATTTATTTTACCTCCGGCGGAACCGAGGCAGACAACTGGGCCCTGCGGGGTGTGGCTGAACTGATGGCCCTGAAGGGTAAAAAGACCGGCCACATCATTACCACTGCCATCGAGCACCATGCTGTTCTCCACACCGCCCAGTATCTGGAGAAGCAGGGGTACGAGGTGACTTATCTGCCGGTGGACGGGGAAGGGCGGGTGGACCCCGCCGCGGTGGAGGCGGCTATCCGCCCCGACACCATTCTGATCTCCGTCATGGCAGCCAATAACGAGATCGGCACCGTTGAGCCTATTGCAGAGATCGGTGCCATTGCAAAGGCCCACAAGGTACTCTTCCACACCGATGCCGTCCAGGCAGTGGGACATATCCCGGTGGATGTGGAAGCGTGGCAGGTGGATCTGCTCTCCCTGTCCGGCCACAAGTTTGGCGGACCCAAGGGCGTGGGAGTGCTGTATATGCGTAAGCCCCTGCGGCTGCCGCCCCTCATCCACGGCGGCGGACAAGAGAAGGGCCGCCGCTCCGGTACTGAGAACGTGCCCGGGGCCGTGGGCCTGGCCGCCGCTCTCACCGAGGCGGTGGAAAATCTCTCTGCTGAGTCTGTCCGGCTGGCTGCCCTGCGGGACAAGCTGATCGAGGGCCTGACCAAGCTGCCTTACACCAAGGCTACCGGCAGCCTGACTTACCGGCTTCCCGGTACCGCCTCCTTTGTGTTTGAGGGAGTGGAGGGAGAGGCGCTTCTCCTCCATCTGGACGCCAAGGGCATCTGCGCCTCTTCTGGCTCGGCTTGTTCCTCGGCCTCCCTGGACCCCTCTCATGTGCTGCTGTCCATCGGTCTGCCTCACGCCATCGCCCACGGCTCCCTGCGTATCTCCCTGGGGCCGGACAACACGGAAGCTGATGTGGACTATATGCTGAACGAAGTGCCCGCTGTGGTGAATTACCTGCGGGAGATGTCACCGGTTTGGGACAAGGAAAACCAGAAACCCACTTGGGTATTGTGATTTGGAAGGAGAATATTACATGTTGTATTCGGATAAGGTAATGGATCACTTTGAGCACCCCCGGAATGTGGGTGAGATTGCTGACGCTGACGGAGTGGGTCAGGTGGGCAACCCCAAGTGCGGGGACATTATGAAGATGTACCTGAAGATCGACGGCGACGTGATCACCGACGTGAAGTTCAAGACCTTTGGCTGCGGTTCGGCCATTGCCACCTCCTCCATGGCTACCGAGATGATCAAGGGCAAGACCATCGGGGAGGCCATGAACCTAACCAACGCGGCGGTGGCTGAGGCTCTGGACGGGCTGCCCGGCTACAAGATGCACTGCTCCGTGCTGGCGGAGGAGGCCATCAAGGCCGCTCTGGCCGACTACTACAAGCGGCAGGGAAAAGAGGTGCCGGAGAACCTGAAGCTGCCCTGTGAGGACGAGGAGCACGGCAGCTGCTGTTCCTGCGGACATTGATTGAAAGCCCCCGGCGGACCATTCGGCCCGCCGGGGGCTTTTTTCCTTGACAGCGGGACAGGGTTGGCATAGAATATCATATGCGCGAAAATCCGCCCTTTTGGTCTCAATCGGGCGGTTTCCAGACTATTTTTACAGTTAGAGGGGTACGGTTCTGTGATCGAACTAAAACAGGTATCGAAAATCTTTCCCACATCCGAGGGGGATTTTCAGGCCCTGAAGGATGTGAGCCTGACCATCCGGGATGGGGATATCTTCGGCATCGTGGGCATGAGCGGCGCGGGTAAGTCCACCCTGGTCCGCTGCATCAATCTGCTGGAGCGGCCCACCTCCGGTCAGGTGCTGATGGACGGGGAGGACCTGATGACCTTTTCTCCCGCCAGGCTGCGGCAGGCACGCCGGTCCATCGCTATGATCTTTCAGCAGTTCAACCTGCTCATGCAGCGCACCTGCCTGAAAAACATCTGCTTCCCCATGGAGATTGCCGGTGTGCCGGCGGCGGAGGCCAAAAAGCGTGCCCTGGAGTATCTGGACATCGTGGGTCTGCCCGATAAGGCCAACGCCTATCCCGCCCAGCTCTCCGGCGGCCAGAAGCAGCGGATTGCCATCGCCCGGGCCCTGGCATCTAACCCCAAGGTCCTGCTGTGTGACGAGGCCACCTCCGCTCTGGACCCCACTACCACCCGGGCCATTCTGAAGCTGATCCAGGATATCAACAAGCGCATGGGCATTACCGCCATCATCATCACCCATGAGATGGCAGTGGTGGAGGAGATCTGCACCCATGTTGCTATCCTGGAGCACGGCAATATGGTGGAGACCGGCACGGTGGAGGAGGTCTTCTCCAATCCCAAGACCGAGGCCGGCCGCAAGCTGGTGTTCCCTGAGGGAGCCCACATCGATCAGTTCCCGGTGGCCAGCGTGGTGCGGGTGGTGTTCAACGGCGGCTCCTCCTACGAGCCTCTCATCGCCTCCCTGGCCATCGACTGCGGCGTGAAGGTGAACATTCTGGGCGCCGATACCCGCAATGTCAACGGCAAGGCTTTTGGCTCCATGCTGCTGGGCCTGCCTGAGGACAAGAGCGAGGCCGCCAAGGCTATGAACTATCTGAAAGCCCAGAAAGACGTCACCGTAGAGGAGGTGCCCGATTACCATGGCTGAACTGCTGCAAAATGAAGAGGTCCTCCGGCTGTTGGAGCTGAGCAAGAACGGTCTGCTCTTTGCCATCTGGGAGACCATGTACGTAACGGTGATCGCCACCTTCTTTTCCTATGTCATCGGCCTGCCCCTGGGCGTTATCACGGTAGTGGGAGAGCCGGGAGGCGTGCTGCCTCTTCCCCGGCCGGTGATGACAGTGCTCAACTTCGTCATCAACATTCTCCGGTCGGTGCCCTTCCTGATCCTGATGGTGGTGGTCATTCCTGTCTCCCGGTTCTTTGTGGGAACCTCCATCGGTACCACCGCCACCATCGTGCCCCTGATCGTGGCCGCCTTCCCCTTTGTGGCCCGTTTGGTGGAGGCCTCTTTGCGTGAGGTGGACAGCGGTGTGGTAGAGGCCGCTCTGTCCATGGGCTGTTCTCCCCTCCAGGTCATCACCAAGGTGATGATCCCCGAGAGCCGCCCGTCCCTGATCTCCGGCTTTACCACCGCCTTCATTACCATCCTCAGCTACGGTGCCATGGCTGGCGCCATCGGCGGCGGCGGCTTGGGCTCTATGTCCCTGATGCTGGGCTACCAGCGCCGGATGAAGATCATCCTGTGGGTGTCTGTGGTGGTGCTGGTAATCCTGGTGCAGATCTTCCAGTCCATCGGCTCCCGGGCTGCCGTGCGCTTTGATAAGCGGCTGCGGGATACAGACCGGAAAAAGAAGCTCCGGGATCACAAACCGGAAAAGTCCGGCATCCAATAAAATAGAAAAATTGGCCGGGGTGTGCAAAAAAAGGATGCGCACCCCGGCTCTTTTGTGTAAAATGGCGGCTTGACGGAGCGGGGTCCACTGGAATATACTAAGTGCAACCCAAAAGGGAACTGAATAACGCCCCTCAAACGCGAGGAAGAGAAGAGTAGCCATTGAGATACGGCACAGAGAGCCCGGTATGGTGGGAACGGGTACGGAAGGCTTTGGTGAAGATGGTCTTGGAGCGGCGCACCGACTACCGCAAGGTATAGGCTGCGACGGGCGCGCCCGTGAACGCGCAGGAGTATGACTGTACTCCATAAGGCCCTTGCCGTGAGGCATGGGTGAAGCAAGGTGGTACCACGAAGCGAAAGCTCTCGTCCTTGAATTAGTTCAAGGGCGTTTTTTTGTGCTCGGATTTTGGGTAACAACACCGTGAAAAGGAGAAATGAATCATGAAAAAGCTCGTCTCTCTGCTCCTCACCGGCGCCCTGACCTTCGGCCTGCTGGCCGGCTGCGGCTCCGGCACCGGCTCCACCAACACCCCCGCCCCCGGCGGCTCCCAGGCTCCTTCCGAGACCGGCAGCACCCTGGAGGGCACCGTCCTGAAGGTGGGCGCCACTCCCGCTCCCCACGCTGAGATCCTGGAGGTCGTGAAGGACATCCTGGCTGAGCAGGGCATCACCCTGGAGATCGTGGAGTTCAACGACTACATCCAGCCCAACCTGGCCGTGGAGAATGAGGAGCTGGACGCCAACTACTTCCAGCACATCACCTACATGAACCAGTTCAACGAGAGCGACGGCACCCACCTGGTGAGCGCCGCTGGCATCCACTACGAGCCTCTGGGCCTGTACGCCGGTAAGACCACCTCTCTGGAAGAGCTGCCCGACGGCGCTCAGATCGCCGTGCCCAACGACACCACCAACGAAGCCCGGGCTCTGCTCCTGCTCCAGCAGGAGGGCCTCATCACCCTGAAGGAGGGTGCCGGCATCACTGCCACCAAGGCTGACATCGCTGAGAACCCCAAGAACCTGGAGATCGTGGAGCTGGAAGCCGCTCAGATCACCTCCCGCCTGGCCGATGTGGACCTGGCCGTCATCAACGGCAACTACGCCATTGACGCCGGCCTGAAGATGGCCGATGCCCTGGCCGTGGAGTCCGCTGAGGGCGAAGCCGCTCAGGCCTACGTCAACGTCCTGGCCGTCAAGGAGGGCCATGAGAACGATCCTGCCATCCAGGCTCTGGTTGACGCCCTGCAGAGCGACGAGGTCAAGACCTTCATGGAGGAGACCTACGAGGGCGCTGTTGTCCCCATGTTTTAATCACAGCAAGGCCCGCCAAACGGCGGGCCTTGTGTCTTTTTAAAATTCCTATTGATTTGATAGGAATTTCGTGTTATACTGGAGAAAAACTATGGGAGGAACTTTCCTATGAAGATCGCGGATTCCATTGCACAGCTGATCGGCAATACCCCCCTGCTCAAGCTGGCGGACAACGGCAGCGGAGCGGTGCTGGGCAAGCTGGAGAGCTTCAATCCCCTGTCCTCCGCCAAGGACCGGGCGGGGCTGTATATGATTCTGGACGCCGAAGAGAAGGGGCTGCTGAAGCCCGGGGCCACCATCGTGGAGCCCACCAGCGGCAACACCGGCGTAGCGCTGGCCTATATCGGCCGCCAGCGGGGATATAAGGTTGTGCTTACCATGCCTGAGACCATGAGCCAGGAGCGGCGCAGCCTGCTGGCCGCACTGGGGGCGGAACTGGTACTCACCGAGGGTGCCAAGGGCATGGGCGGCGCCATCGCCAAGGCTAAGGAGCTGCTGGACACCGTGCCAGGCGCCTGGATGCCCGACCAGTTCAACAACCCGGCCAATGCCCGGGCCCACTATGAGGCCACCGGTCCCGAGATCTGGCGGGACACCGAGGGCAAGGTGGATGTACTGGTGGCCGGGGTAGGCTCCGGCGGCACCATCACCGGTGCGGGCCGCTATTTAAAGGAGCAGAATCCCAACATTACCGTGGTGGCGGTGGAGCCCGCTGAATCCCCCGTCCTCTCCGGCGGCAAGCCGGGCCCCCACAAGATTCAGGGCATCGGCGCCGGCTTTGTCCCCGGCACTCTGGATGTGAGCGTGGTGGACAAGGTGCTTCCCGTCCCTGGCCAGGCGGCTATGGATACCGCAAAAGAACTGGCCCGGGGCAAGGGTGTGCTGGCTGGGATCTCCTCCGGCGCGGCCTATTGGGCGGCCCTGGAGCTGGCTAAGGACCCTGCCTTCCGGGACAAGACCATTGTAGCGGTCCTGCCCGACACCGGAGAGCGCTATCTCTCCACCGGGGTGTTTGACTGACAGGGAAATATAGACAAAAACAGTACGGCTCCGGCTGCGGGTATCCTGCCCGCGGCCGGAGCCGTATTTTTATAGGTAAAGCTGCGCCTCAAGCGATGCACGGTCCGGAATCAAATAATATTGGTGGGCCTTTTTCAGCAGCCCGTCCCGTATCAGACTCTGAAAGCATTGGGACACTACCACCCGGGAAAGCCCCAGAAAGTCCGCGACTTCCTGGTGAGTCAGCCGGATGGTGAAGCGAATACCCGCCGCCTCTTTCACGCCATATGGCCCCGATATGGAGAGCAGAAACTGGATCACCCGTCCCCGCGCGTCCAAAAAGCTGTCCCGGACCACGGTGCGGCTGAGCATTTGCCACTTTCGGGCGGAGATCTGAAACAGCTTCAGCGCCAAGGCGGGGGAGGCCTCTGCCCGGTCCTTGAATACCTCCGCCGGGATGCGGGAGAACTGACACTCCGTAACCGCGACGGCCCGGTATTCCCGAGGTCCGCCGAACAGGCATTCCTCTTCTCCCACAGGGATCCCGTCAAAGAGCAGGCAGAGCACCCGCTTTTTTCCGTTGCTGTGGACACATTCTATCCGGACCTGTCCAGTGTGGAGGAAGATCACCTCGCTGGCAGGGTCGCCCTGCTGATAGAGTGCCGTCCCTGCCGGTGCGGTCTCCCGCTCAAAGCCCTCTGTCAGTCCGTCCCACACGGTATCCCACCGCTGGTTTCCCAATGAGGGGAGGCGCTGGGGTATCCATCTCTTTTCCCAGGGCGTTTCAGTTCCCAATGGAGCTCTCTCCTCTCCCATTGCCGTTTGCCGGTCCGGAGAATCTGCCGGCCTCCCTATTCTTGCAGAATTTAGGCAAGATGTGAAGTACTTAACAGAAAGAAAAGAGAAACTTTTATAAAATATGTACAGATACCTGCCTGATGCGCTGCAAAGATCGTCTCAAAAATTAGAAAGGGAGGAATACTGTAAATGAAAGGAAACACTTTGCGCAAACTGTGTGCGGTGGGATTGAGCCTGTCCATACTGGCGGGAATGGTGCCCGCACTGGCGGCCGGGTCGGGAGAGGTGGCCGACAGCGTCTACATCAATGGCAATATCTATACCGTGGATGAAGATTTCTCCACCGCCACTGCAATGGCAGTGAAGGATGACCGAATCCTGTATGTGGGTGACCAGGCTGGTGCGGAGGCCTATGTGGGCGCAGGCACTGAGGTTACAGATCTTAATGGAAAGACCGTGCTTCCCGGTCTGATCGAAGGACACATGCACATCAACAATCTGGGCGAAAATCAGATGAAGATCGACGCCTATTGGAAGAGCAAGGAAGCCATCCTGGAACTGGTTCGCCAGGAGGCGGAGAAGGCTGAACCGGGCACATGGATCCAGGGCTCCGGCTGGCTGGATACTCTGTGGGAGACCCCGGGCTACCCCACCAAGGAGGAGCTGGACGCCGTGGCGCCCGACAACCCGGTGATCCTGATCCGCTCGGACAACCACATGTGCTGGGTCAACAGCAAGGCTCTGGAGCTGGCGGGCATCACCAAGGATACCCCCGATCCCCAGGGCGGCAAGATCCTTAAGACGGATGACGGCGAGGTATGGGGCTGCCTGACCGATACCGCCATCAACCTGGTCCGTGACCTGGTGCCCAGCTATACCGTGGAGGAGCAGCAGCAGGCTCTCCTGCTGGCCCAGGACCATCTGTTCAGCTACGGCTTTACCAGCGCGGTGAACGCCGGCACCACAGTGCAGGGCCTGAAGAACTTTGAGGCACTGTACGAGAGCGGTCAGATGAAGCTGCGCACCTATCCTATGATCATGCTGACCAACGACCTGACCAGCGCGGAGGCGGAGTATATCCGTACCCATGAGCCCACAGAGGAGCTGTACGGCAACCGCATGCTGGTGCGGGGTGTGAAGATCGTGGGTGACGGCTCTCTGGGCTCCCGGTCCTCCGCCATGCTGGAGGATTACAGCGATGCGCCGGGAACCAAGGGTGAGTACCGCTTTACCGACGAGGAGATGTACGAGGCCATCAAGCTGGCTGACTTCATCATCATCGACCGCGACTACATGACCTGTCCCGAGGCTGACATCAAGGACATCCAGGTCCTGGCCACCTATGTGGGCAATGAACTGGTGTATGCCAAGGATACCTCCGATCCCACCATCGTATGGCAGGGCGATCCTCTGACCTTCAACAGCGAGATCGTGGTGGAGCCCGGCACCATCTATGTGCCTCTGAACGACATGGTCAACGGCATCGGCGCCACTGTCGCCGGGGAGAATCCGGTTTCCGTGACTCTGGACGACAAGACGGTCCAGGTGCCGGTCAAAGAGATCGGCGGCGTGCGCTATGTAGGTGTCCGCGCCCTGATGGAGGGCCTGGGCTACCACACCAACTGGTACCAGGACGGTGCCTGTGTTTCCATCGGAAAAAAGACTGCCGACGAGCAGGTGACTCCCGCTCCTGAGGTGGATGAATACAGCTTCCAGCTGGGGAACTTTGACGGTACCATCGGTGCGTTCTGCGATGTGATCATGACGGGTACCAAGGATCTGGCGTTCAGCGATCCCTTTGACCCGGAGGACGAGCCCATCCTCACTCCTTATGTGGCCAAAAAGTGTGAGAGCTACGGGGTGAAGTATTACATCGACAAGGACCTTCTGCTCACCAAGCTCTTTGCAGGGGTTGAGATGGACGGACAGTGGGTCTATATCCTCTATCAGGATGACGCTGTGCTCCAGCAGTACCTGGACCTGAAGGCGGAAGAGAAGTAGATGATCGCTGACGGTACCTATACCGAGGCTGCCCAGATCGACCTGGCCACCCGCTACGGCAAGCTGATGGGTTACAGCGACGCTCATATCGCGGAGAGCATCAAGGGCGAATAAAAACAAAAAAGGGACGCTGCAAGAGCAGCGTCCCTTTTTTATGGTTTTGGGAACCGGAGGAGCCACAGGGCTGCACCTATAAGCGCACATCCCTGAGGGATGAACACGGTAAAGTACAGCAGCCGATTCATCAGCCGTGTGTACGCCGGGATCTGAGGAATTTCCGCAAGAGCCTCATAAGGCATACCCAGACCGGCCTGGATCACCTGGATCAGTCCCACCACCAGCGGGGGAAGAAGCAGCACCACATATACCGCCAGCAGAAGCAGCACCCCACGCCGTGTCCAGGTCATCCACGCCCGCTCTTCCAGGGGACGGATCACCCGGAGCAGCCACAGGCCCTGAAGTACGCACCAGCCCAGCACCAGCCATAAGGCAGGCTTCAGCAGAAAAGACAGCGCCATGACCAGAGTTGCCCCTACATAGGCCCGCTTCAGCATCTCATTTAGCAGCGGCGCGGGAAGAGTCAGCAGCAGAAACACCGCCGCCAGAATCAGACACCCGATCCCCAGCCGTCTGGCCTCCTGGCTCCGGTCCTGATCTGCCGGCAGGCCGTAGAGCACCTGGTTCACGTCGGCCTCCAGCACCTGTGCGATCTTTACCAGCATATCCAGGTCGGGGCGGCTGCGGCCGGTCTCGTAGTTGGATACCGTCTGCCTCGTGACAAACAGGGCCTCCGCCAGCGCCTCCTGGGTCATGCCCTTTTTTTCGCGTAGGGATCGGATGTTCTTGCCGATGTCGCGCATACCCTTATCACCTCGCCTCAAGGATAGGCCGGACCGGCAGATTTGTCACGCAAAGATCCTTTTACATCCGGTGTCAGCCGGCGGTTTCCTGCTTATCCGGGCACTTCTGGTGATAGCGCTCCACCAGATCGGCCAGGGTCAGGTGGTCCACCACGCTTGACACGGCGGCCTGAATATCCCGCCAGATCTCCACGGTCACGCACTGCTCGGCGCGGCTGCACCGGCACACATCGTCGCTGTCGGCGCAGCTCACCGGAGCCAGGTTTCCCTCCAGGGTACGGAGGATCTCACCCACGGTGTACTCCGAGGGCTCCCGGGTCAGCAGATAACCGCCGCCGGCTCCCCGCACTGAGCGCACCAGGCCCGCCCGGGAGAGCTGGGTCACGATCTGCTCCAGGTATTTATCAGAAATCTCCTGCCGCTGGGCCACGTCCCGCAGGGGGACTGCCGCACCGTTGCTGTGCAGCGCCACATCCAGCATCAAACGCAGAGCATAGCGGCCTTTTGTAGAAATTTTCATGTACATCCCTACCTTGCTTTAATAGAATTTATAATACCATAAAAGTGGTAGGATTTCAAGCAAAATTTCCTATTGACTTTCGCGCCAAAAAGTGCTAAAGTGCACACAAGGAAAGGAGGGTGTGTCCCTGTGAAACACGTTGCCGGTTATGTGTATCGCTACTACCGCTGCTATTTTGCCAGCGGCGATTTTGCGTGCCCATGACCGGCCTGTGACGGGACCATTCTCCGAGAGAGGAGCAGAAGGATCCGCGGGCACCGTGGGGCGGCCGCGGTTCTTTGTTTTTTACCGAAAGGACCAGAATTATGGTAGTGATTATGAAGCCGGGCTTTACCCCGGAGCAATTACAGCAGGCTATCCGCACCATGGAGGAGGGCGGCGTAAAGGTGATGGTGTCCAAAGGCACCGAGACCACTATTCTGGGTGCGGAGGGCAACGCCGCCGGCATCAACCAGGAAAAGCTGTCCCTGCTGCCCGGCGTGGACCGGGTGATGCGGGTCACCGAGCCCTACAAGAAAGCCAACCGGAAGTACCACCCGGACGACAGCCTGGTGGACCTGGGCAACGGCATCTTGGTTGGGGGCGAGAAGCTGGCGGTCATTGCCGGGCCCTGCTCGGTGGAGAGTGAGGAGCAGATCGTGGGGGTGGCCCAGGCCGTCAAGGCCGCCGGAGCCTCCGCCCTCCGGGGGGGCGCCTTCAAGCCCCGTACCTCCCCCTACGCCTTCCAGGGCATGGGCAATGACGGCATCCGCCTGCTCCAGGAGGCCAAGGCGGTCACCGGTCTGCCCATCGTCACCGAGATCATGTCCACCGACAATGTGGAGATGTTCGAGATGTGCGTGGACGTGATCCAGGTTGGGGCCCGGAACATGCAGAATTTTGACCTTTTGAAGCAGCTGGGCAAGACCACCAAACCTATCCTCCTCAAGCGGGGCCTCAGCTCCACCATTGAGGAGTGGCTCATGTCTGCCGAGTATATCATGGCCGGGGGCAACGAGAAGGTGATCCTGTGCGAGCGTGGCATCCGTACCTTTGAGACCTTCACCCGCAATACCCTGGACCTGTCGGCAGTGCTGGCGGTGAAGCAGCTCTCTCACCTGCCGGTGGTGGTGGATCCCTCCCACGCCTGCGGCAAGGCATGGATGGTGGAGCGCATGAGCCAGGCTGCCGTGGCCGCCGGGGCGGACGGCCTGATCATTGAGGTCCACAACGATCCGCCCCATGCCCTGTGCGACGGGGCCCAGTCCATCACTCCTGACCAATTCTCCGCTCTCATGGATAAGCTGCGGGTACTGGCCCCCTGTGTGGGAAAGGAGCTGTAAAATATGAAAAAAACGCTGGTCATCGTGGGACTTGGCCTGATTGGCGGTTCCCTGGCCATTGCCCTGAAGGGCTTTGAGGATTTTGAGATCGTGGGAGTGGATGTATCCCAGCCCACCCTGCGTTACGCCGCCGAACATGGCGTGGGCGACCGGGTGACCGAGCGGGCGGAGGAGGTGCTCCCTCAGGCCGATGTGGTGGCATTGGCTCTCCATCCCCAGGGTATCCTGGATTTCCTGGCGGCCCACCGGGACCATTTCAAGCCCGGTGCCCTGGTGTGGGATGTGTGCGGCGTCAAGTCCGCCATTCTGGAGGGAGCGTCGGTGCTGCCTGATACAGTGGACTTTATTGGCTGCCACCCCATGGCCGGTACGGAGTTTTCCGGCGTGGAGCACGCCTTTGGGGAGATGTTTCAGGGCTCCCACTTCCTGCTGGTTCCTCGCAAAGATAGCAAGCCGGAGAACATCGCCCTGCTGGAGCGGCTGGCAGACTATATCGGCTGCAAGGACGTGTGCCGCACCACCGGTGAGGATCATGACGCCCTCATCGCCTATACCAGCCAGGTCATGCACATCATTGCCGTGGCAGTGTGCGACGACCCGGATCTGTTTGCCTGCAAGGGCTTCGAGGGCTCTTCCTTCCGGGGCTGTACCCGGGTGGCCGCTCTGGACGTGGGCCTGTGGACCCAGCTGTTTTCCCTGAACCGGCCCGCCCTGCTCTCGGTGCTGGACAGGCTGCTGGGCAACCTCCAGTCCTACCGGGACGTGCTGGCCTCCGGCGACCGGCAGGCTCTGGCGGAGAAGCTGGCCTTCTCCGCTGCCCGGAAGCGGCAGATGGACCTGCCCGGGCCCGATCTGTTGGCGTAATATATAATAGGAAGCGGGCCGGCTGCCAGAGCAGCCGCCCCGCTTTTGCTTGCCGTTTGCGATTAGTCGTCGTAGTCCACATCCCAGTCCAGGATGACGCCGGTGACGGCGTTGATTTCGCAGTCGTACTCGGTGCGGCCGGAGCGCATCTCCACCTCAAAGACGTAGCGCCCGTCGTCCCGATCCAGCTCGCACTTGACCACCGTTGCGCCGGAGGGAGCCTTGGCCAGGGCGATCTCCTTGGCCTTGGCCTCGGAAATCAGGCCGTCGGTGGTAGCGGAAGAGCCGGAGCCGGAGGAGGTATTCTTCAGGGAGAAGTCATCCCAGTCCCGGTCGTAAGAGCGGATGGCACCGCTGACGGCGTCAATATCGTAGTCATACTCGGTGTTGCCGGCGTAGAACTCTACCTCATATTCCACCTTGCCGTCGTCCCAGTCCAGACCGGCCTTGACGAAAACGGCGTCGGAGGCCTTGACACCGGCGTGATCCAGAGCGATCTGCTTGGCCTTCTCCACCGTGATATAGTCGGAGGCGCCGGGAGTGGAGGCAATATACTGATCCTGGGTGGTGAGCACGGCGGTGTAGCTGGCGGAGTCGAAGTCCACCTTCAGACCGGCGGCCTCACAGATGGCCCGGACAGGGGCGTAGGTGGTGCCGTTGTAGGAGAACAGGGGGACTTCCTTGCCCTGCTCGTTCTTGGGGGTGAACGTGGCACCGTTGATGGTGACCCGGATGTTGTCGTCCACCGTGATGGTGCGGGTGGCGGCCAGGGCGGACACGCCCAGACCAACCGTCAGCGCGGTGACCAGAATACCAGTGGCGAAACCTTTACCGAAACCCTTCTTCATGTCAAAAACTCCTTTGCAATTTGATTTGTTGTTTATTTATGATACCGGCGGGCCCCGTGGGGGCTGCTCCCTCCGTTCTGACTGTAAAATGCGGGGGAGGGCCGGTTTATTGCAGACCGGGCAAAAATTTTTCAAAAAATCTTTTCTTTTTTAAAATGCGGAAAAAGGCTTGACTTTTTGGAGAATTTTTATATAATAATAGGGCTTGTTTCAAAAACAGGCACTATCCTTGCCCCCGACAAAGGGCGGGGGCCATACGTCCATAAGGAGGTGCAAACAAAATGGCAAAACTCAGCGGAAATTATGAGGTGGTCTACATCCTCGATCCCAACATGAACGAGGAGGCTACCGCTGCCATGGTGTCCAAGTTCCAGACTCTGGTGGAGCAGAACGGCACTCTGGCTGAGGTCAACGAGTGGGGCAAGCGCCACCTGGCTTATCCCATCAACGACATGACCGAGGGCTACTATGTGCTGATGACCTTCAGCTCCAAGCCCGAGTTCCCCCGCGAGCTGGATCGTATCCTGCGGATCACCGACGGCGTGATGCGTTCCCTGATCGTCTGCACGGACGAGTAAGAAAGGGGAAGCGCTTATGCTGAACCGAATCATTCTCATGGGCCGCCTGGCCCGTGATCCCGAGCTCCGCCACACCCAGACGGGGACCCCTGTGGCCTCCTTCCGGCTGGCCGTGGACCGGGACTTTAAGGACAGAACCACCGGCGAAAAGGCCACCGACTGGATCGATGTGGTGGCCTGGCGCCAGACGGCGGAGTTTGTCTCCCGTTACTTCACCAAGGGCCGGCTGGCCGTGGTGGAGGGCCGGCTCCAGATGCGTGACTGGACCGACAAGGACGGCAACAAGCGTACCAGCGCCGAAGTGGTGGCTGACAACGTGTATTTTGGCGACTCCAAGCGAGACGCTGAGGCCGGCGGTTACGCCGCGCCCGGCGGCTATGGAGCTCCCGGCGGATATGCTCCTCCGGCGGCTCCGGCCAGCGGCGCCTACGCGCCTCCCGCTGCGGGGGATCAGTTCGCCGAGCTCTCCGACGACGACGGGGAGCTGCCCTTCTGATTGAACTTTCGGCGGTGCGTACCGCCCTCATAAAACAAACGGGCTGCAGGCCCGTCAAAAGGAGGTTTTCCTGTTATGGCTATGGATAGAGAGCGTCCCCGCGGCCGGAAGCGCCGCAAGGTCTGCACCTTCTGCGTGGATAAGGTGGAGCACATCGACTACAAGGATGCCGCCAAGCTGCGCCGGTTCCTGTCTGAGCGGAGCAAGATCCTGCCCCGCCGCACCACCGGCACCTGCGCTATGCATCAGCGTCAGCTGACCGAGGCCATCAAGCGCGCCCGTCAGATCGCGCTGCTGCCCTTCGTCACCGACTAATCAGCAGAAGAAAGAGCCGTCCCGAATGGGACGGCTCTTTTTTATTTCAGCATTGTGGGAACGGGCAAGGCGGGCGCCTCTGGGAAGGAGACAGCCGCTTTGAACAGGTCTCCGTCAATGTCGATGGTAAACTGTCCGCCCTGCAGCTCGGTGAGGCTGCGGGCAATAGACAGTCCCAGACCGGAGCCCTCGGTGGTACGGGACTCGTCGCCCCGGACAAACCGCTCCATCAGCTGCTGAGCGGGGATATTCAGCTGCTGGCGGGAGACATTTTTGATGGTGAGCACCGCCCGGCCCTCCTGCCGGAAGATGTCCACATAGATGCGGGTGCCCTGCTGGGCGTACTTGTTGCAGTTGGAGAGCAGGTTATCCATCACCCGCCACAGATGACGGCCGTCAGCCATGATCCACAGCTCCTCCGGCGGGAACCTGGGTACCACAGTCAGACCGCTCTGCTCAAATTTTTCCTCAAATTCTCCCAGCGCCTGTTGAAACAGCTGTACCATGCCCAGCTGCTCCAGGTGGACAGGCAGGCTGCCGGTGGAAGCCTTGGATGCCTCAACAAGATCCTCCGTCAGCTTCTTCAGCCGCTGGCTCTTCCGGTCCAGTACCTCCAGGTAGGCGGGAGCGTCCGGACTGTCCAGCCCTTGCTTTTTCAGCAGGTCCACATAGTTGATAATAGAGGTGAGTGGGGTCTTTAGATCGTGGGAGACGTTGGTGATCAGCTCGGCCTTGAACCGCTCGCTCTGGATGCGCTCCTCCACCGCCGCGCCAATGGCCTGGCCCAGGTCGTTGAGCTGCCGAGCGTGGCCGGCCAGGTCGTGGTACATATGGGTGGTATCGATCTGGTAGTCCTGCTCGCCGCCCAGGATCTTACCGGTTCCTTCCCGTACCTTGCTCCATTGAATAGCCCAGAGGCAGATAGCAAACAGCACCGCGATCTGGTAGATGGGAAACAGGATAACAGTGAAGAAAGTGAGTACGGAGCCCAGCACATAGAGCAGAAACACCAGCACCACCCGCCAGATGAGGGGCCAGCTCCGGCTCATGGCCCGAATAAGGCGGACAATAAGCCGGCACAGGGCGGCAATCAGAGTACAGGACAGAACGGTGTGGGTTTTGATGCGTACAGCCAGGGTAAGCAGGAAGGACAGCAGGCACAGCGCGATGCCGCAGGAGATCAGGGCCAGTCCCACCACCAGGTCCCGGGTCAGGCCGTTTTGGTTGACGGCAAAGGCCATGGAATCTCCGCCGGCCAGCAGAAGCATGATTGCCCAGAACAGGCCGAAGGCCAACAGGTCCAGAGGAATGCGGTCAAAGCCGCTTCGGACCGGACGTTCTGCATCCTTCCGCCACCCGGCGGAGCGGAGCAGAAGGGTAAGTGTTACCACAAACAGTGTGTCCAGAGCCAGGGCCAGCAGAGCCAGGGCGGGCAGATAACTGGCGTATTCTACGTAGTCCCGATAGCCGGACAGAAACTCATCCTCGGCTGTCAGCCGATCGGTGACGCCGAACTCCAGTGCCAGCTCAGAACGGAGAATTCGGCTGTCCTGGTCGGTATTATAGCTCCATTCCCCATAGCCGCTGTAAGTGTAGCCATATTGGGCGGCACCCGCGGCGGTATCCGGGGTATAGGTGTACTCCTTGCCGCCTGCGATGACATGGAGCACCGGCGGCTCGTCTCCCTCCTGAGTGACCCTGTCACTGCTTATTGTTGGCTCCGTCTCCAGGGTAGGAGTGACTGCCTCCCGCTCCACCGTGTGGACCTGACTTTCCAGAGACTGGTCGGCGTCGCCGTTGGTATAGATCAGGGTACCGGTATCGTTGCGGCGGATGGCAAAACGGAAATTGGTCTGCTCCGGGTCCAAAAGCGCTTCCAGATCGGCCAGCCGTTGTTGGTCCAGGTAGGGCAGAGTGCCGTTGTTCCACTCCTTGTGCTGCAGCAGCAGGGCCAGCTCCCTGGCCTGGTAAAAGCGGTTGTTCAGGTCCTGATAGTAGGAATTGCTGGTGTAATAGCCTGTCCCTGTCCACAGAGTATCCCATTGGGAGAGGATGAACAGGGAGGCCCAGAAGCCCCCCACGCCGGTGGCCAGGGCCAGCAGAAAGGTGGCCAGCTTCACGGCAAATTTAGTTCTCATATGCAGTCCTCCCCAATAGGCGGCGCCAGGCGGACCCTTACGCCTTTTCCATCTTGTAGCCCAGGCCCCACACCACCTTAATATATCGGGGGTTGGCCGGGTCGATCTCTATTTTCTCCCGCAGGTGGCGGATGTGGACGGCTACCGTGTTCTCCGAGCCCAGAGAGGGGTCGTTCCACACCAGTTCATAGATCTGGCTGGTAGAAAACACCCGTCCCTGGTTTTTCATCAGCAGCAGAAGAATGTTGTACTCCAGCGGAGTGAGGCTCACAGGCTCCCCATCCACCGTCACCGACTTGGCTCCGTCATCCATGGTGATGCCGCCGTTGGTGAGCAGGGTGGGGTCTGCCGCCCCGCCGCCGGAGCTCTTGCCGCCCAGACTGGTGTACCGCCGCAGCTGGCTCTTCACCCGGGCGATGACCTCAATGGGATTGAAGGGTTTGGTGATATAATCGTCCGCCCCAATGTTCAGACCCAGCACCTTGTCCGCGTCCTCGCTTTTGGCGGTGAGCAGAATGATAGGCACGTTGCAGCTTTCCCGCAGCTTGGCGGTGGTGCGGATGCCGTCCAGGCCGGGCATCATCACGTCCAGCAGGATCAGATCCACCGGGTTGCTCTCCGCCAGGCGGAGACACTCCAGCCCGTCATAGGCTTTCAGGGTGGCAAAGCCCTCGCTGGACAGGTAGATGTCCAGGGCGGATACGATGTCTTTGTCGTCGTCGCAGATCAGAATGGTATTCATATCCTCACCTCATACTGTGGTCTCAGTTTAGATGAAAAGATTTAAGTCCGAAGGTGGAAATGTTTTAAGAGTGCCTTAAGACCAAGAATCATTTTACCCCACCTGTCCACCCAAAAGCAACTGAAAGAAAAGACGGAGGCAAAGGGGATACCCAACAAAGGGGTTCTGTGGTATGCTGAAGAAAAAGGAGGGGACGGATATGGTGCTCTGGCAGGGAAGGGAAGAGGCATACGGGCTGCTGGCAAAGCTGCTGGCGGCGGAATACGGTCTGCCTCAGCTGCCGGAACTGGCACGGCAGGAGGGGGGTAAACCCTTCTTTCCCCAACATCCGGACCTCCATTTCAACGTGAGCCACAGCGGCGGCCTGGCCCTGTGCGGCACGGGTTCCGCCCCTTTGGGGGTGGATATCGAGGAAGTACGCCCCCGGCGAAGCGGCCTGGTCCGGTATATCTGCTCCCCGGCGGAGTATGCCTGGTATGAGGAGCTGGGGGGCGACTGGGAAAGCCTGTACACCATCTGGACCCTGAAGGAGGCCAGGATCAAGTGTACCGGTCAGGGCCTGCGTCAGCTTCCCAAGACCATTGCCGTTCCTCTGATCGCCCCCGGCGGGACCGGGGAGCTGGATGGATTGATCTTCCACGCCTACGCCGGTTCCGGGTGGCGGGGAGCGGCCTGCTGCACGCCTCCGGAGCGCCCGCCGGAGGCCGTGGAAATGCTTTGTGAGCAAAATGTTTCTTTTTCTTAATTTCTTTTTAAGAATCTGCCCAACGTTTTCTAAAGAAACCTCCTTTATACTAGACCTGTAAGCTAGGAAAGGGAGGGAAACCCCGTGAAGATCTTGATTTTGACCGGAAAATTCGGCATGGGCCACTGGTCCGCGTCCATGTCTCTGCGTCAGCAGCTGCTTCGGGCGTTCCCCGACGCCCAGGCAGAGGTGCTGGATCTCATCGCCTATACCAAGCCCAACACCTCGGAGGCCATGTACCGCTGGTTCAACCTGCTGGTGACCCGCGGCAGCGGGCTGTTCAACCTTTACTATAAGATCACCCAGGACCTGCCCTCCACGGACTGGCAGCTGTTTGAGGAGCAGGAGATGGACCGGCTGGAGGAACTGCTGGATGACCGGCGGCCCGACGCGGTCATCGCCACCCATCCCATCTGCGCCCGGATGATGTCCCGCTGGAAGGGAGAGACAGGGAGCAATCTGCCCCTGATCACCTGTGTTACCGATCTGTCCAGCCACTCCGAGTGGATCCACAAGAGCACGGACTGCTATCTGGTGGGCTCTGAGGATATCCGGGAGAAGCTGGCGGCCAAGGGCGTGGACCGGGAGATCATCTGCGTCACCGGTATCCCGGTGCGCCTGGAGTTCAAGCACCCTGCCCGGCGGCGGGGCGGCGAGGAGCGGCGGCTGCTGGTCATGGGCGGCGGCCTGGGGCTGATGCCCCGGAAGGACTCCTTCTATGAGGAGCTCAACGATCTGCCCAACGTCCACACCACGATTATTACCGGTGGAAATCAGAAGCTATACGAGCGCCTGGCGGGGAAATACGCCAACATTGAGGTGCTGGGCTTTACCGACCGGGTGTACGAGTATATGGCCGCCTCCGATCTGGTACTCACCAAGCCCGGCGGCATTACCATGTTTGAGAGTATTTTTTCTGAGCTGCCCATCCTGGCCTGGGAGCCCTTCCTGGAGCAGGAGAAGAACAACGCCCGTTTCCTGGTGCGGAAGGGAATGGGACGGGTGGCGTCCAAGGAGCCGGAGGCCTGTCTGGCGGCTATCCGGAACCTGATCTATGATGACGAGGCATTGGCCGCGATGTCCGCCCGGATGCAGGCCATGAAAGCCCGGCTGGAGGAAGAGGGCCTGAACCGCATCCTCTCCGGGCTGGCCGTGGAACGGGAGGCGAAAGTCGGATGAACAAACGGAAAAGTCTGCTGGGCATCGGGATGATCCTGGCACTGATGGCCCTCACCGGCTATTTGCTGCTGAAGGACCTGTCCCTGAACAAGCTGGCCGGCATCCTGGTCCAGGTCAAGCCGGGCTGGCTGCTGCTGGGCCTGGGCCTGATGGTGGCCTTTGTGGGGTGCGAGGCTATGTGTTCCCACCTCATCCTGGGGCGGCTGGGCCACAGGGCCAGTTACCGCCGCTGCCTGGGTTACTCCTTTGTGGGGTTCTACGTAAGCTCCATTACCCCCTCTTCTACCGGAGGCCAGCCTGCCCAGGTCTACTATATGAGCCGGGACAACATCCCCGCCGCCCATGGTGCTCTGAACATGATGCTCATTGCCGTGTGCTATCAGGTGACGGTGGTGTGTTACGCTCTGGTAGTGGTGCTCTCCCATTTCAAGCTGGTGACCAACCTTGGGAATGGGCTTATGCTTCTGCTGCTCTATGGTACACTGGTCAACGGCGCATTGACGGCGGGTATGCTCTGCCTAATGTTTTTGCCCAATGCCGCCCGCAAGCTCACCGGCGGCGTGCTCAGACTGCTGGTACGGCTGCATCTGGTGCGCAACGAGCAGGCGGCCCAGGAGAAGCTGGAGCGTCAGCTGGCGGAGTACCGCCGGGGCGCGGAGTGCGTCAAAGCCAATCCCGGCCTGGTGCCGGTGCTGCTGGGGCTCACCTTCCTCCAGCTTACCGCCCTCTTTGCTGTGCCGGTGATGGTGTACAACGCCTTCGGCCTTACCGGCAGCAGCGCAGTGAGCATCATCTGCACCCAGGCGCTGGTGACCCTGGCGGTGTCCAATCTGCCTCTGCCCGGGGCGGTAGGCGCCTCTGAGGGAGGCTTCGTCACCGCTATGGCCCTTTTCTTCGGCCCCACCCTGGTGACTCCGGCGGTGCTGGTGTCCCGGGGCATCAGCTTCTATTCCTTCCTGATTATCAGCGGCGGTATTACCCTGCTGGTCCACCTGCGTTCCCGTCAGAAGAAGCAGGTAGCCATCTCTCCCCGGCTCCCTAGGACGGCCCGGGGGACCGTGACCACCTGACGGCCCGCCCTGGCATTCAGACATCATCCGCCCCGGAGCGAAGTTTTCGCTCCGGGGCGTTTTTTGCTTGTACTGGGGGCGGAGGTGTCTTATAATGTCAGCAGAAGAAACGAGGAGGCTGGAGTATGCACTATCTTGGCATTGATCTGGGCGGCACCAACGTGGCCGCCGCCGTTGTGGATCAGGACGGGACCATCCTGGGCAAGGTCAGCCTGCCTACCCCCCGGACGGGTCCTGAGGCTGTGGCCGACCAAATGGCCGCCGCCGCCCGGGCCGCGGCGGAACAGGCGGGGATCGGGATGGAGGAGATCCGGTCGGTGGGCATTGGCTCCCCCGGCACCATCGAGCCCCAGCACGGCCTGATCAAATTCTGGTCCAATTTGGACTTTGAGGATGTGCCCCTGGCAGCCCTGATGGAGGAGCGGCTGAACAAACCCATTTATCTGGAGAACGACGCCAACGCCGCCGCCCTGGGCGAATTTGCCGCCGGAGCGGGCAAGGGCAGCCAGTCCATGGTGGCCATTACCCTGGGTACCGGCGTGGGAGGCGGCGCCGTACTGGGTGGCAAGCTGTATACCGGCTTCAACTACGCCGGTATGGAGGTGGGCCACTTCGTGATCGAGCACGGCGGCCGGCTGTGCACCTGCGGCCGGAAGGGTTGCTTCGAGGCCTACTGCTCCGCCACCGCCCTCATCAAGCGAACCCGGGAAGTGATGGAGGAAAATCCCGACTCCCTGCTGTGGCAGCTGGCGGGCAGCCTGGACAAGGTCAACGGCCGTACTCCCTTTGACGCCGCCGCTCAGGGGGACGCCGCCGCCGGAAAGGTCATCGACGAGTATGTGGACTACCTGGGCTGCGGCGTGGCCAGCCTGGTGAACATCTTCCAGCCGGAAGTGTTCTGCATCGGCGGCGGACCTTCCGCTCAGGGGGAGACCCTGATGGCTCCGGTGCGCTACATCCTGAACCGGGAGGACTACGCCCGCAACAGTGTCCACCGCACCCGGCTGGTGCGGGCCGCTCTGGGCAACGACGCCGGCATCATCGGCGCGGCCCTGCTGCCCCTGTTCCGCTGAACGACAAAGGACCCGCCCTTCGGCGGGTCCTTTTTGCGGCTATTCCACGGGGCAGTATCCGTCACAGGGGTCCGGTTCCTCCTCTTCGCATTCCTCTGGCAGAGGAAAAACCAGCAGGGACAGGCCAAACAGCGCCGCCGCCGTTACCGCCCCCACTTCCAGCTTGTGCTCCTCCAGCCAGGGGCGATGCTCCTCCAGAGCAGGCAGCTTGACAGCCGCCCCGCAGAGCACCGCAGCCAGGCCTCCGCACAGCATCAGCCGGCCGGCGGCCTGCTTTCGGTCCATGTTCCACTCCATAGGCGACCCTCCTTTCTATCCAGTATAGCGGAGGACGTGCCCGGACAGACCGGGAAAGCGGTTCCCTTGAAAACGAATAAAATACGAAAAAATTGTGAGGAAACAGTTAAGATTTGCCTGCCGCCCTTGTCCGGCGGAAGCAAATCCAGTATAATGCCTACAAAAGACCACAAAAAAGCAGAGGCGGGAGCATGGCAAAGAAACAATTGCGTCGGAAAGCCCCGGCGGAGGCAGTAAAACCGGCCCGGCGGGAGGTCCCCCGGGTGACTGCAGACCCGGAAAAGGGCCTGAACCTGTCCCAGGTGAAGGAGCGGCAGCACCACGGCTGGGCCAACGACCCGGTGGAATCCCCCACCAAGACGGTGGGCCAGATCGTGCGGGAAAACTGCTGCACCTTCTTCAACTTCATTTTTATCGTACTGGCGGCCCTGCTCATTGCGGTGGGGTCCCTTGACGACTTGCTGTTCCTGCTCATCGCCCTGGCCAATACCGGCATCGGCATCATCCAGCAGCTGCGATCCAAGCAGACGGTGGACAAGTTGAATCTGCTGTCTGCACCCCGAGCCAACGTGGTGCGGGAAGGGAACGTGGTGTCCGTCCCTGCGGCCCAGTTGGTGCGGGACGACGTGGCGGAGCTCTCCTCTGGGGAGCAGATCCCCGCCGACGCCACCGTCCTCTCCGGCCAGGTGCAGGTGAATGAGGCTCTGATCACCGGCGAGGCCGATGCAATCGTAAAAAATCCCGGCGACGAGCTGCTCTCCGGTTCCTTCGTGGTGGCCGGCCGGTGCCGGGCCCGGCTGGACCGGGTGGGCGCCGATTCCTATGCCGCCAAGCTGACGCTGGAGGCCAAAAAGGATGTCACCGTAGGCAAGAGTGAGATGATGTCCTCCCTGGACAAGCTCATCCGCATCATCGGTATCCTGCTGGTGCCCATCGGCGTGGCTCTGTTTGTAAAGGAGTACTTTTTCCTGGAACGTACCGCCCAGGAGGCGGTGGTGTCCGTGGTGGCGGCCCTTATCGGTATGATCCCTGAGGGCCTGTACCTGCTGACCAGCGTGGCTCTGGCGGTGAGCATGATCCGCCTGGCCCAGGGTAAGGTTCTGGCCCAGGATATGAACTGTATTGAGACCCTGGCCCGTGTGGACGTGCTGTGCGTGGACAAGACAGGCACCATCACCGAACCCCAGATGGAGGTGGGGGAGGTGGTGTACCTGGACGAGGAGAAGTACGCCGAGACGGTGGTCACCGAGACCCTCAACGCTTTTTATAAGGTAATGGAGGCGGACAACGACACCGGCCGGGCTATGCAGAAGAAATTCCACGGCAATTCCGCGTGGCACGCCTCACAAACCATTCCTTTCACCTCGGCAGCCAAGTGGAGCGCCGCCGTTTTCCCCGGCCATGGCTCCTATGTGGTGGGTGCCCCCGAGTTCATTATGGGCCAGCGGTATTCCGACCTGAAGGAGCAGGTAGAGCCCTGGTCTGCCAAGGGTTACCGGGTGCTGCTGGTGGCGGAGTACGACGGCGTGCCCGATCAGCAGCGGGGCCTGGACCCACGACGGGTGTCCCCCATGGCCCTGACCATGCTGGCCAACCGGGTGCGTCCCGCAGCCCCCAAGACCTTCCGCTACTTTGCTGAGCAGGGTGTGGCGGTGAAGGTCATCTCCGGCGATAACCCGGTGACGGTGGCCGAGGTGGCCCGCCAGGCGGGCATCGAGGGGGCGGACAAGTACGTGGATGCCGCCACCCTTCAGTCGGACGCCGCCATCGAGCGGGCGGTACGCCAGTATACCGTCTTCGGCCGGGTGACCCCCAACCAGAAGCGCAAGCTGGTCCGTGCCCTCCAGAAGGAAGGCCACACCGTGGCCATGACGGGCGACGGTGTCAACGATGTGCTGGCCTTGAAGGATGCCGACTGCGGCATCGCTATGGCCTCCGGTGCCGATGCCGCCTGCCACGCCGCCCAGCTGGTGCTCCTCAACTCCGACTTCTCCGCCATGCCCAAGGTGGTGGCCGAGGGCCGGCGGGTCATCAACAACATCCAGCGGGCCGCCGCCCTCTACCTGGTAAAGAATATTTTTTCCTTCTGCCTGTCCATTATCTCTCTGTTTGCCACGGTGCCCTATCCGGTGACTCCTCTGCAGCTCTCCCTGCTCAGTGCCGTCACTATCGGCGTGCCCTCCTTCTTCCTGGCCCTGGAGCCCAACCACAGCCTGGTAAAGGGCAAATTCCTGGGCAACGTGTTCCGCTCCGCCCTGCCCGGCGGCCTTACCGACCTCATTGTGGTGCTGGGGGCGGAGGCCTTCTACCTGGCCTTCGGCTTCACCACCGACGAGCTGTCTACCATCTCCGCCATTCTGCTGATCGTGGTGGGTATCCTGGTGCTCTATCAGGTGTGCAAGCCCTTTGACTGGAAGCGGCGGGTGCTGTGGGGGGCCATGGCGGGCTCCTCGGCGGTGACGATCATCTTCTTTGGCCAGAATTTCGGCCTCAGCCCTTTGGAAATCCAGCCCTTCCTGGTATTGCTGGTCTTCCTGGGTCTGTCCTACTCGGTATTCAAGCTGATGCTCAACCTCTTTGAGCTGGGTAGTTCCCTGATCAATAAGGGAAAGCACCTGCGGGGGAGGCGGAAGCTATGACCCTGCGTCTCTATCGCTCTGAGGACTGCCCCGCCCTGGCCGCGCTGTTTTATGACACCGTCCACACCGTCAATGCCCGGGACTATACGCCCGAACAGTTGGATGCCTGGGCCGACGGACAGGTGGATCTGGCCGCCTGGGATGCCTCCTTCCTGGCTCACACTACTCTGGTGGCGGAGGCGGAGGGGAGCATCGTGGGCTTTGCCGACCTGGCGGACGACGGTTACCTGGATCGGCTGTATGTTCACAAGGACTGGCAGGGGAGAGGAGTAGCCACCGCCCTGTGCGATGCCCTGCCCGAAGCCCAATTGACCCACGCTTCCCTCACCGCCCGGCCCTTTTTTGAGCAAAGAGGCTGGCGGGTGGTGAAGGAGCAGCAGGTGGAGCGCCGCGGCGTGCTGCTGACCAACTTTGTGATGAAGCGGTAAAACCGTGGGGGGGGGGGGGGGCGGGGGGGCGGGG
>NZ_JBQHUF010000014.1:0-99360 GCF_052065355.1 Flavonifractor sp. HCP28S3_F3 | reverse complement strand
TGCGAGAATTGCATTTTGATGAAGTTTACACTTTGGAAATTGCATTTTTGCAATCATTCTGTATAATGGAAGTATGCGGAGGAGGTGCGTATCTATGGCTTTACCCGGAACACCCGGACAGCGGATTTCCGATTTATGCAACGGGAACCACATCACACAAAAGGAACTTGCGGAGAAGATAGGGGTTTCCGCTTCCCAGTTGAGCCGCATTGTCAGCGGCGAAACGAGAACGGTCAGCAGTGATATTCTCATAGGCGTGGCAAAGGAATTTAAGGTATCGACAGACTACATACTGGGCTTATCCACCGTGAGCGTCCGTAAAAGCTACGATATTTCTGAATTAGGCTTGTCCGAGGGAGCCGTGAGGGGGCTCGTGACGGGTGCTGTTGATGTGCAAATCCTCAACCGCCTGTTGGAACACAGGAATTTTCCTAAGCTGATAGATTTGATACGGATTTATTTTCAGGACACAGCGGCAAAAGGCATAACAGCAAGAAACCAGCTTATCGAGATAGCAACGGCTTCCCTGTCCGACCTGATGAAAGAACACCCGGAACACCGGGCGGAAGCAAAGCAGGATTTACAGCTTTTGAACGCCCAGAAGATGGGGGAACATGAGGCGGAGATTGAGAAAATCAAAAATGTGTTCCTTGCTATCCTGCGGGATATTAAGAAAGACATTGACAACGGGGAACAGCCGGGAGAAGCTGTGACCGCCGCGATGTTCCAAGCCATGCGGGACGCATTGGCGGAACAGAAGCAAAACCCGCTTTCCATTGACGATGTAGCGGCGATGGTTGCCGGACAGATCGGACAGCTTACGCCGATGGATGAAGAAACTGCCGACCTGTTCAAGCAGTTGGCAAAAAAGATGATGAAAGGAATAGAATAATAGCCTGTTATTCGAGATAATAATATGCCATTAGTAAAGCATGACTACCCTGTTTTAGAGTACGATACCGCATCAAAAGCTGTTTTTCAGCCGGGAAATGGGAAAAAATGTTTTCCTGCAAAAGCAGTGTTTGCTTTTTTAGGAGACGAGGTTGAAAATTATGCACATACCCATGATGGAATACAGATAGATGAATTTGAAAGTGCAACAAGACGATATCCTATTTATGAATGTCTTTATAATCAGGAGAAAATATGTCTATGTCCGGCTCCTGTGGGAAGTGCTGCTGCCGTCCAAGTTTTAGAATATTTAATTGCAGGGGGTGTAACAAAGATTATTTCCGTCGGCTCCTGTGGCGTATTGGAAGACATCCCGGAAAATAGATTTTTGATACCTGTTTCTGCATTGAGAGATGAGGGAACATCTTACCATTATCTTCCTCCCTCCCGAGAAGTAGAGATTTCAAAGGCTGGTATAAATGCGATTGAATCTGCTTTAAGCCAAAAGAATATACCATATTGGGAAGTTAAAACATGGACAACAGACGGTTTTTATCGAGAAACAGTAGAAATGGTTCAGTATCGGAAAGAAGAGGGATGTCAAGTAGTAGAAATGGAATGTTCCGCATTGGCGGCGTGTGCAAAATTTAGAAAAGTTACATGGGCTATGCTGCTTTTTTCAGCCGATACTCTTGCAGACCCTCATAAATACCAAGAAAGAGAATGGGGAAAAACAAGTATATCCATAGCCTTAGAATTAGCCTTAGACGCTGTTTTATCAGTTGTTGAGGAGTAAAAATAAATACATATAGGAGTTACAATGAATATAAATGAATTTCCACAACAAGTAAATCAAGTTATTTCAATAGCAGAAACCATATTACAAGATCAAATATTGGGGATATATTTATATGGTTCAGCAACAATGAATGGGCTGCGTCCAGATAGTGATATAGATATACTGATAATTACTAAACAAGAATTGAGTAATTCAATCAGAGCAGATCTAACAAAGCAATTATTGAAAATTTCTGGCTCCGTAGGCTGTATTGAAAAAAGACCTTTAGAGGTAACTATTATCAATCAATCTGATATTGTTCCGTTGCAATTTCCGCCAAAATGTCAGTATATGTATGGTGAATGGCTAAGGGGAGAGATGGAAGCAGGAGAATATCCGCAAGCCTGCAATGACCCAGATATAATGATTTTATTATGGCAAGCAAGAAAAAATAGCATAACTTTGAAGGGGGCGGAAAGCAAAGAGCTTATTCCCGCTATCCCATTTCACGAAATTAAAAAAGCAATTCGGTTTTCTTTACCTGGTTTGATTTCCAGCTTTAAGGGTGATGAAAGAAATGTGTTATTAACCTTATCACGAATGTGGTTTACTTTAGTAACAGAAGAAATCACGACAAAAGATGTTGCCGCAAAATGGGTAATTTTAAAATTGCCGGAGAGATTTTCCCCCCTGCTAACAACGGCAAAGGAAGCTTATTTGGGAAATTTGTCTGATGAATGGGAGACAGTAGAAAAGGAAGCGATGGCACTTGTAGAATATATGAAAAAACAAATTGAGGAATTACTTAGAACAGAGTAGCAAAGTTAGCGGGGCCAATCAACGGTCAAGATGAACGGCGCATAAATGCGCCGCCGTTGACAGTCCCGCCCGTCTTTGCTGATGGGCAATCAAGGCGGGAAAGCCCTAAAATGGCTTCCCGCCCATTTCAATCTTGAGAGAAGAAACGCTCCAAAATCAGAAAGAGAGCGGTAAATCTGAATTGCGAGGGAGAATGTAGATGAATCAAGGAAGAATTATTGTGATTACAGGTTCGCCGGGAACAGGAAAGACAACAACTGCGTCGATTGTCGCAAAAGAATCGAACATGGATAAATCTGTGCATATGCACACAGACGACTTTTTTCATTAGGCTCTGTCACAACAAATGGTTGATTTTTGACGAGAAATAGCGTATAATAATAGTAAGAAACAGTACCACCGAAGGAGGTAATTGGATATGCCTACTATCAAAGACGCATTAGATATTATCGGTAAGTTGACTGTCGCAGAGCAGGAAAGCCTTAAAACAATGCTTTTAAGTCCTGCCTTTGTAAAGTCTTTGAATATTGAAGATTTCGTAGCAAAGGAACGCTTTGCAAATGGTCGTGTATGCCCTCTTTGTGGCTGTATCCATGTGGTTCGCAATGGTCATCGTAAAGATGGCACACAGCGATATGTATGTAAGGATTGTGGCAAGTCCTTCGTGATTGCTACGAACTCCATTGTGTCTGGTACAAGAAAAGACTTGTCCGTGTGGGAGCAGTACATTGATTGTATGATGAATGGCTTATCCATTCGTAAGACTGCTGTTGCTTGTGGGATTCACAGAAACACCGCATTCCTTTGGAGACACAAGATTTTGGATGCACTTCAGAATATGGCAGACGATGTTACCCTTGACGGCATTATTGAGGCTGACGAAACTTTTTTCGCCATCTCGTACAAGGGCAATCATAGCAAGAGTAAGACATTTGCTATGCCACGCAAGGCTCATAAGCGTGGTCATTCTACACATATCAGAGGCTTGTCCCAAGAAAAGGTATGTGTTCCTTGTGCGGTTAATAGGAATGGCTTGTCTATCTCCAAGATTACGAATACTGGTAGAGTTTCTACAAGAGATTTACATCATATTTATGATGGTAGGATTAAGACCAATTCCACTCTTGTTACGGACAAGATGAACTCCTATGTGAGATTTACAAATGCCAATGGCATTGACCTTGTGCAGTTAAAGACTGGCAAAGCCAAGAAAGGCATTTATAATATCCAACATATCAATAGCTACCATAGCCAGCTAAAGAGGTTTATGCGTGGCTTTAACGGTGTTTCTACCAAGTATCTGAACAACTATCTTGTGTGGAATAACCTTGTAAATTACGCCAAAGAAAGCGACATGGAGAAAAGGAACATCTTCTTAACTTTCGTTTTGGCAACATTGAAAACTGCTAAATGCAGAGATTTATCAAACAGACCAGCAGTTCCTCTGGTCGCCTAATTAGAATTTGTGGAGATGATAAGATGGTCAATATAACAGATGTAAAACAGATTCTTCAATTTGCAATAGATGCGGAGATTAAAGTCTTTCTTGATGGTGGCTGGGGTGTAGATGCTCTTCTTGGATATCAGTCAAGAGCCCATAATGATATTGACATTTTTGTAGAAAAGAACGATTATCAGAACTTTATAGAAATAATGAAAGCTAATGGCTTTTATGAGATTAAGATGGAATATACAACATTGAACCATACTGTATGGGAAGATTTGAAAAACAGAATTATTGATTTGCATTGTTTTGAATATACGGACGAAGGTGAAATTCTTTATGATGGGGATTGTTTTCCGGTAGAAACTTTTTCGGGTAAAGGAAGAATTGAGGAAATAGAGGTTTCCTGTATTGAACCATATAGTCAAGTAATGTTCCATCTGGGATACGAGTTTGATGAAAATGATGCACATGATGTGAAGTTATTGTGTGAGACACTTCATATCGAAATTCCAAATGAGTATAGATAACTGCAAATAACAGTTTGTAGGGGAGTTCTGATACTCCCCTATAAAAATGGCTATTTATCAACTGTTTGTTGTGACATAGCCTTTCATTATTTAAGCAAAGGAGCAATACCGCCGCATTTACCAGAGTCCAACGAACAAAATTTAGTTGTCATTGAAGCCTTTTTAGAAGCTGCAAAGCGCTATGCCCGCGGCGGATATGATGTAATTGTAGATGGAATTGTCGGGCCGTGGTTTTTAGAACCATGGAGAGCCCTTGTTCGAGAAGATTATGAAGTACACTATATTGTTTTAAGAGCCAGTAAAGAAGAAACTATGAAACGAGCTGTGGAACGCTCAAAATTAGACAGAAAAACAAATGTTGAATTAGTAGAAACAATGTGGGAGCAATTTTGTAATTTGGGGATATATGAATCGAATGTTATAGAAACGACAACCTATTCTATCCAAGAGGCTGTTTTTGCAGTAAAAGAAAAAATTTCAAGTGGAGCCGCATTGCTATCTTAAACGATTTCTAAAAATCGAAATTTCATTTATCAGAGAAATAGCAAAGGCAGCCAAGCCAGTCAACGGTCAAAATGAGCGGCGCATTTCATGCGCCGCCGTTGACAGTCCCGCCCGTCTTTGCAGATGGGCAATCAAGGAGGGAAAGCCCTAAAATGGCTTCCCGCCCATTTCATTATGAGAAAAGAAACGCTCCAAAATCAGAACGAGAGCGGCCAAGCACTTTGAGGGATTGGCCGCCTTGTCCACCCATTCAGCGGGACGGCGGGTGGCGGTCAAGGCCGGGTGTAAACCCGTTCATTTCAGCCTTGACGGTTGCCCGCTGTCCTGTTACTTTTCCGGGAGTGTAGCCACAACTTCGGGACACTTTGTCCACAAGTCGGAGCGTAGGACGAGGGACGGGGGCTTTCATATACGCCCAGTCTGCTGTTGAAACCAGACCTGTGCTTGCGGCTCCACGCCACGCAAGCACAGCCCTGTTTTCCT
Organism: Flavonifractor sp. HCP28S3_F3; assembly: GCF_052065355.1. NCBI lineage: Bacteria > Bacillati > Bacillota > Clostridia > Eubacteriales > Oscillospiraceae > Flavonifractor > Flavonifractor sp. HCP28S3_F3. The sequence goes on along the minus strand of NZ_JBQHUF010000014.1, from coordinate 93,911 downwards.
GCCGCTTCAAATGCCCTTGCCCTCCCCGGCGGCAACGGCATTTTCACGGCAACGCCGGCAGAGCGTATAACACACTACACTTTGCTTCGCAAAGTCGTGTGCCAAATGGGGGCGTTGCCCCCTTTGGAAACCCCCACAAGAAAAGGCGGTACGCTACCCCTCCACGGGGCGCATACCGCCTTTTCTTGTTATCCAGCCCTCCGGCTGTATCGGTTGAGCAAAAGTCCGCGTGGGATTGATGTGGTATCTTTAACTTTGGGAAACTCGGGGAGCGGTCCTGATACCAGTACCAGCCCTGGGTGGGCACCGTGTAGTCCAGCCCATCGTCCTCCAGCAGGGGGATGATGGACTCCATCACAGTGGTGGGCAGGTCGTCCAAAGGCAGAGCCTGCCAGTCCGTCCGCCCGGCCAGCTCCGCCGCCAGAGCCTCCCCGTTCTCCGGGGCGAAAGCCAGGACGATACAGGATTCTCCATCTCCGTGGAAACCTCCGTGGGTGTCAAGGTCAGTGATGACGTCTCCCTCCGGCAGGGACAGGTCCAGTACCTGAGATACCTCTTTGACCGGCGAGGCGGTACATGCTGCCAGCAAAAGCACCGGCAGGAGCAGCAGCAGTCGTTTCAGCATGGGCGAAGCCCCCTTTCTGCCCTACAGGATACCACAGACTATATCATAAATCAATGAAAATTTATTGAAAAACAATATAACATCCGTGAGAGGAATTTGTTTTGTAACGATCGGACGACATGCGCGTCATATAGGCGGAAAGCGAGGTGGTGTGGATGGATTTTGACCAGCTGTATGAGGAGCAATTCCCCATGGTGTACCGCTATCTGATGGGGCTCTGCGGGAACCGGGCGCTGGCGGAGGAACTGGCCCAGGAGACCTTCTGCCGTGCCATTGAACACAGCGGCTCCTTTCAGGGGAAATGCAGGCTGTCGGTCTGGCTGTGCCAGATCGGGAAAAACTGCTGGCTCTCCTATCTGCGAAAAACCAAACGGCAGGCGGGGGACGGGGCGCTGGAGGGAATGACCTCTCCTCAGAATGTGGAGGAGGACTTGCTGGTCCGGGAAAGCGCCCGGCAAATCCACCGGCGGCTCCACGCCCTGCCGGAGCCCTACCGTGAGGTGTTCACCCTGCGGGTCTTTGCGGAGCTGCCCTTTGGACAGATCGGGGAGTTGTTCGGAAAGTCGGAAAACTGGGCCAGAGTGACCTATTACCGTGCCAAACAGAAAATCAAGGAGGGATTAGGATGAAATGTGAGATCATTCGGGATTTATTGCCCCTGTACTGCGACGGGCTGTGCAGCGAGGCCAGCAGGCAGGAGATCGAGGCCCATACGGCGCAATGTGAGGGGTGCCGCACCTGCCTGGCGGAGATGAAGGGTGAGGATGCTCCGGTAACTCTGCCCGACCCGGAGCCGGAGACGGAGGCCCGTGTGCTGCGGGGCGTGAAAAAGAAGTTTTCCCACCGGCGCCGTCGGGCGGTTTTGCTGACTGCGGTGGTCATGCTTCTCTTTTCCATCGTTCTGGTGGGCGCGGCCGATGTGCAGCAGCCGGTGCCCTATACCGACGGTCTGGTGACGGCGGAGCTGGCGGTGGATGAGGTGATCGACCTCTACTATCATGGAGGAAACTATGACTCCTTCCACGGATTCAGCCGGGAGGTGGACGGGCGGAACGCGGTTTTCCTGTATTTTGACCGCACCATCCTTTCCAACGTGACGCCGTCTGGGGAGAACCATTTGTGCATCGGAAACGGGCTGCTGACCGACTTCAGAACGGCCTGCTATCAGGTAGACCGGGAGGTGGACGCGGTCTACTATCTGGTGGGGGACTATGTAGAGCTGCCCGGCCTGAGCCAGGCGGAATTTGAACAGGCGATGGAGGGCGCCGTGCTCCTGTGGGAGCGCTGAAGCGCCCGAAGGTAAGAAAAAAGGGTACGGCCGCGGCCGTACCCTTTTTTGAATGGCTGTCAATTAGTTGGAAGCGGTGTCCAGGTCCTTGTCGCCGCCCCAGATCATGTTCTTGCGCAGCTCCTCGCCCACGATCTCCATCTGGTGCTTCTTCAGCTGAGCACGCTTGGAGTTGAAGAAGGTGCGGCCGTTCTTGTTCTCGGCGATCCACTTGCCGGCGAAGGTGCCGTCCTGGATGTCGGAGAGTACAGCCTTCATGTTCTTCTTGGTCTCCTCATAGGGGAGGACACGAGGACCGGAGACGTACTCGCCGTACTCAGCGGTGTCGGAGATGGAGTAGTTCATAGCAGCCACGCCGCCCTTGTTGATCAGGTCGATGATCAGCTTCATCTCGTGGATGCACTCGAAGTAGGCGTTCTCGGGCTCGTAACCGGCCTCCACCAAAGTCTCGAAGCCGCAGCGCATCAGATCCACCACGCCGCCGCACAGAACAGCCTGCTCGCCGAACAGGTCGGTCTCGGTCTCGTCGTGGAAGGTGGTCTCCATCACGCCGGCCCGGGCGCCGCCGATACCGGCGATGTAAGCCAGAGCGATCTTATAGGCGTTGCCGGTGGCGTTCTGCTCCACAGCAACCAGGCAGGGCACGCCCTTGCCGGCCACATAGGTGGAGCGGACGGTGTGGCCGGGGCCCTTGGGGGCAGCCATGAACACGTCAACGCCGGCGGGAGGAACGATCTGCTGATAGCGGATGTTGAAGCCGTGAGCGAAAGCCAGGGCCTTGCCCTCGGTCATGTAGGGGGCGATGTCCTTCTTATAGACCTCAGCCTGGACCTCGTCGTTGATGAGCATCATCACGATGTCGCCCCACTCAGCGGCCTCGGGAACGGTCTTGACCTGCAGGCCGGCCTGCTCGGCCTCAGCCCAACGCTTGGAGCCCTGACGCAGGCCCACGCAGACCTCGCAGCCGGAATCCTTCAGGTTGAGGGCATGGGCGTGGCCCTGGGAGCCATAGCCGATAATCGCGATCTTCTTACCATTCAGGTAGGACAGGTCACAGTCCTTCTCGTAATACATCTTAGCCATACGCTTTGCACTCCTTTATAATATGGTGTGGATTCTTTGTTCCCGATGATAGCACAGCGGGGACAAAAAGAATGATAAGCATGATACAATCTGCAAAAAGATTTCGCAGGTGTGGAAAAGTTACAGGAAATTCTTGCCCAGGTTAAACTCGGCCTGTTCCTTGTTCTCGTCGCTGATGGTGTAGGCGCCGCGCTCCAGGGCCGTTCCCAAATGCGCAGGCGCATTTGGGAGCCCTCCAGGCGGATTTGACATCCTCGGCGGAAGTGAATTCCGCCTGCGGCAAGGTTTTGCTGCGCAAAACGCTTGGACGCCGCACAGCGGCGGGCCGCCGTTGGCGGCCTGGTGGCCCTTACAGGAAGTTCTTGCCCAGATTGAACTCGGCCTGTTCTTTGTTCTCGTCGCTGATGGTGTAGGCGCCGCGCTCCAGGGCCACCATGCCGGTACGCACCAGCTCCAGAATGCCGAAGGCCTCCAGCAGCTTCTGCATGGCCTCTGCCTTGCTCTCGTCGCCGATGAGGGCCAGAGTGAGGGATTTGAGGGACACGTCGATGATGGAAGCCCGGAAGATGTTGGCGATCTGGATGACCTCGTTGCGGATATCATGGGTCTCGGCCTTCACCTTGAACATGACCAGCTCACGGCGGATGGACCGCTCAGGCAGCAGCTCCTGCACGGAGTAGACGGGGAACTGCTTGCGCAGCTGATTCATGATCTGCTCGATCATGGGCGCGTCGGCCATGACCTCGATGGTGATACGGGACACGGTGGGGTCGTCGGTGGTGCCCACGGCCAGAGATTCGATGTTATAGCCCTTCCGGGAGAACAGCCGGGAGACCTGGCTCAGCACGCCGGCGGAGTTTTCGACCAGCACCGAGAGGGTGCGGCGGGTCACATTGGTTTCACTCATGTTCCACGCCCTCCTTTAATCCAGAATGAAGTCGGTGACCGGAGTACCGGCGGAGACCATGGGGTGGACCATGGCGTCCTTGTCGATGGCGCACTCGATCACGTAGGGTTTGCCCGCGGCCACCGCCCGGCGGAAAGCGGCCTCAAATTCAGGCTGGCTAGCAGCCCGCTCTCCCTGGATGCCGTAGGCCTCCGCCAGCTTCACGAAGTCGGGGCCGCGATCCAGGTCGGTCTGGGAGAAGCGCTTATTGTAGATCAGGTTCTGCCACTGACGGACCATGCCCAGGGTGCGGTTGTTGAAGATCACGGTGATGACGGGGATGTTATAGTGCTCGGCGGTGCACAGCTCATGGCAGTTCATGCGGAAGCAGCCGTCGCCGGTGCACTGGACCACCACCTTGCCCGGGTTGCCCACGGCGGAGCCCATGGCGGCGCCCAGGCCGAAGCCCATGGTGCCGAAGCCGCCGGAGGTGATGAACTGGCCGGGACGGGAGAAGTGGTAGTACTGGGCGCACCACATCTGGTGCTGGCCCACGTCGGTGACGATGATGGCGTCCCCGTCGGTGACGTCCTGGATGGTCTCCAGGATCTCGTGGGGGTGGAGGATGTTGTCCTTTTTCAGCGGGATCTCCTTGTGGGAGAACACCCACTCCTTCCACTCGGGGTAGTCGTGGGCGGGCAGCTTGGCGTTGAGCAGCTCCAGTACCCGGCGGGCGTCGCCGATGATGTGGTGGTCGGTGACCACGTTCTTGTCGATCTCCGCCCGGTCAATATCAATATGTACGATCTTGGCGTTGGGAGCGAAGGTGGCCGGGTCGGTGGCCACCCGGTCGGAGAACCGGCAGCCGATGGCGATCAGCAGGTCGCACTGGTCGCTGGCGTGGTTAGAGGCGTGGGAGCCGTGCATGCCGATCATGCCGGTGAACAGGGGGTGATTGCCCGGGCAGGCGCCGCCACCCATGATGGTGGAGGCCACCGGAGCGTTGAGGGTCTCAATAAACTTGCGGAACTCGGGTACAGCGCCCCGGGAGCGGATCACGCCGCCGCCCACCAGCACCAGGGGCCGGCGGGCCTCCTCGATCATGTCCAGCAGGGTCTGGATATCGCCGGCGTCGGGCTCAGGAGCCTTCAGGTCGTGGCTGGCCCGGCGGAGCATGGCGCCCAGCCGGCCGTGGTTGGCGTGCTCAGCCAGAGGCAGAGGCTCGTAGTCGGCTTCGGCGGCGGTGACGTTCTTGGCGATGTCCACCAGAACAGGGCCGGGCCGGCCGGAGCGGGCGATGGCAAAAGCCTCCCGCAGCACGTCGGCCAACTGGTTGGGATCCTTCACCAGGTAGTTGCACTTGGTGATGGGCATGGTAATGCCGGTGATGTCCACCTCCTGGAAGGAGTCCTTGCCGATGAGGTTCTCGCTGACGTTGCAGGTGATGAACACGACGGGGGAGGAGTCGTAGTAGGCGGTGGCGATGCCGGTGGTCAGATTGGTGGCGCCGGGGCCGGAAGTGGCGAAGCACACGCCCACCTTGCCGGTGGAACGGGCATAGCCGTCGGCGGCGTGAGAGGCGCCCTGCTCATGGGCGGTAAGGATATGGCGGATCTTCTGCTTGTAGCCGTGAAGTTCAAACTCGTCGTATACATTTAAGATCGTGCCGCCGGGGTAGCCGAATACCGTGTCCACCCCCTGCTCAAGCAGGCACTCCATCAAAATCTGGGCAGTTTTCATTCTCATGGGTTGGTAGACCTCCTTTGATCTAGAATAAAACATGGCGGCTTCGTCCCTGATAGGACGAAGCCGCCATGTGCTCCGTGGTACCACCTAACTTCGCGGGCCAGGCCCGCGCACTCGTGCCCCGATAACGGAGGGTGACCGTTTCCGCCTACCGATCTTCGGCGGAACTGCTCCCGGGTGACCTTCCGGATCGGCCTCACGGGAGCTTACACCAGCCGCTCCCTCTCTGCGCTTGCGCGCCGCCCGTACTGTCCCGGTCATCGCTTTTGACCTTCGTGTGGTGCACGAAAGATAGATTGTAAAATATGATAGCCTTCCCCAATAAGTTTGTCAATCCAATCCAGGACAGTTTTTGAACTTCTACATTTTAAACAAGTAAAGTGCGGCTTTAGCGGACAAAAATTTTCGCATCCATCAAAAAGTAAACTGTGCGGTGTAGTGCCTTCTGAGCAGGATATTTTATGGAAAAAACCGAAAAAGAAAATAAAACTAAGCGGTTTAAAAGAAAAACGAAAGAAAAATGTTAGATTTGGCTAGACATTTTCGAGTGATTGCGATATGATTATTCTGTTTGAAATACCGGTCAAACGACTCAGAAAAATGACCCGTGTGTGGGTCAGATTTGCGAGGTGGACCTATGAAGCAAAGCTTTTACGGCGGCGTGCACCCCCATGACCGGAAGGAGCTGGCACGCCACAAGGAGATAGCGCCGCTGAGCGCGCCTCCCAAGCAGGTGGTCATCGCTATGGCGATGCACATCGGCGCCCCCTGTAAGCCCATCGTTGCGGTGGGCGACCATGTCAAGGTGGGTCAGAAGATCGGCGAGATCGCCGGTCTGGGTGCCCCCATCCATGCCTCCGTCTCCGGCGAGGTGAAGGCCATCGAGCCCCGTCCTTATGTGGGCGGCGGCAAGATGATGTCGGTGGTGATCGAGAACGACTTCCAGGATACCTGGGGGAGCGAGCTCGAGCCTCATCCCGACTACTCCAAGCTGAGCACCGACGAGATCGTCAACATCGTCAAGGAAGCCGGCATCACCGGTATGGGCGGCGCCGGATTCCCCGCCCATGTGAAGATCAGCTCCGGTATCGGCAAGGTGGACACTCTGATCCTCAACGGTGCAGAGTGCGAGCCCTACATCACCGCTGACCACCGCCTCATGCTTGAGCAGGGCGAGCGGGTCATCGGCGGCGCCCGGATCCTGATGCAGGCCTTTGGCCTGAAGAGCGCCGTTATCGGCGTGGAGGCCAACAAGGAGGACGCCATCGAGCACCTGAAGGCGCTGGTTGGCGGCAAGGGCGATGTGCAGGTGGAGAGCCTGCGCACCCGTTACCCCCAGGGCGCTGAGAAGCAGCTGATCCAGCGGATCACCGGCCGCGAGGTGCCTCCCGGAGGCCTGCCCGCCCATGTGGGCTGCGCCGTGTTCAACGTGGGCACTGCCGCCGCGGTGTATGACGCCGTGGTGGAGGGCAAGCCTGTGACCCACCGTGTGCTCACCGTCACCGGCGACGCCATCAAGGAGCCCAAGAACCTGCTGGTTCCCCTGGGCACCTCCTTCCAGTACCTGATCGACGAGGCCAAGGGCTTCAAGGAAGATCCCGACCGCATCCTCACCGGCGGCCCCATGATGGGTATCGCCCAGTACAACCTGGACGTGACCTGCATCAAGGGCACCAACGCGGTGCTCTGCCTCACCAAGCATGAGGCCGCTCCCGTTGTGGAGGAGGAGGTCTGCCTGCGCTGCGCCCGCTGCGTCAACGTCTGCCCCATGCACCTGACTCCCGTGTACATGCATCTGTACGCCGAGAAGGGCATGTGGAAAGAGGCTGAGGCCCTCAATGTCATGGACTGCATCGAGTGCGGTTCCTGCAACTACATCTGCCCCGCCCGCATCCACCTGGTCCAGTCCTTCCGCGTGACCAAGGGTGAGCTGCGCAACCTGGCGGCCAAAGAGAAAGCGGCAAAGGAGGCGGCCAAAGCATGAACGAAGAGAAAAAGCTCAATCTGACGGTGGCTTCGTCTCCCCACGTGGCCTCCCCCATTGATACCCAGAACCTGATGCGGGACGTGCTCATCGCCCTGGTGCCCGCTCTGGTGTTCGGCGTGGTGTTCTTCGGCCCCCGTGCCCTGGTCGCCACCATCATCTCCGTGCTGGCCTGCGAGTTCTTCGAGTGGGCCTACCGCAAGCTGATGCACAAATCCTGCTCCAACGGAGACCTGTCCGCCGCCGTCACCGGCGTGCTGCTGGCCTTCGTGTGCGCGCCCACCCTGCCTTACTGGATGCTCATCATCGGTGACTTCTTCGCCATCGTGGTGGTCAAGCAGCTGTTCGGCGGCCTGGGCCAGAATTTCATGAACCCCGCTCTGGGCGGCCGTGCCTTCCTGATGCTGTGCTACCCTGTGGCCATGAGCGCCAACTGGATCGTGCCCGGCATCGGCGCCGACAAGTGGGCCGGTCTGCTCTCCGGCTCCGTCACCATGACCGGCGCCGACGTGGTCACCGGCGCCACTCCTCTGGGCGCCGACTTCATGCACAAGGGCCTGCTGCCCGACGCCTCCATCCTGGACGCCTTCGTGGGCAATGTGGGCGGCTGTATCGGTGAGATCTCCGCCCTGGCTCTGCTGGTGGGCGGCCTGTACCTCATCGCCCGGGGCGTGATCCGGGCCCGCATCCCCGTGGCCTACATCGCCACCGTGGCTGTACTTACCTTTATCTTCCCCAAGGGCGACGCCGACCGCCTGACCTGGATGGCCTATCAGCTGTTCTCCGGCGGTCTGTTCCTGGGCGCCTTCTTCATGGCTACCGACTATGTCACCAGCCCCGTCACCAAGAAGGGCGAGATCATCTTCGGCATCGGCTGCGGCCTGCTGACCGTGTTCATCCGCTACTTCGGCGGCTATCCCGAGGGCGTGAGCTACTCCATCCTGATCATGAACTGCTGCGTGTGGCTCATTGACAAGGTGGGCAAGCCCAACCGCTACGGCGTGACCAAGGAAATGATGGCTGCCGCCAAGGCCGCCAAGAAAGCCGGGAAGGAGGGCTAAACCATGAGCGAAACTGCAACCAAGAAGAAAGAGCCTGGGATGGCCACTCTGGTCGTCGTGCTCTTTGCCATCTGTGCGGTCACGGCCCTGCTGCTGGGCCTGACCAACTATGTGACCGCTCCCTTTATTGCGGCCAACAACGAAAAGACCACCCAGGCCGCCATGGCCGCGGTACTGCCGTCCGACAGCTATGAGAAGGTCACCGATCAGTACACCGGCGGCGACGCCACGGTGGAGGATATCTACAAGGCCGGGGACGCCGGCTATGTAGTGCAGGTGAAGCCTGCCACCTCCTTCAGCGGCACGCTGACCGTCATGGTGGGCGTGGGCCCCGACGGCGCCTGCACCGGCATTTCCATCGTCAAGACCGGCGAGACCTCCGGCCTGGGCTCCAACGCCAGCAAGCCTGACTGGCAGGCCCAGTTTGTGGGCAAGACCGGTGAGGTCAAGGTGACCAAGGACGGCGGCGAGATCAACGCCATCACCGGCGCCACCATCACCTCCCGCGGCGTGTCCGAGGCCGTTACCAGCGCCATCGCCGCCGCGGCCAGCATGGGCTAAGGAGGTAGTGTGAAATGAACGTGAAAAAGCAATTCATGGACGGTATGTTCTACCAGAACCCCGTTACCGTCCAGCTGCTGGGCATGTGTTCCACCATGGCCATCACCACCACGCTGTTCAACGGCCTGGGCATGGGTGTGTCCGTGCTGGTCATTCTGACCCTGGCCAACATCATCATCGCCGCGCTGCGGAAGATCATCCCCAACAACATCCGGATCGCCTGCTTCATCGTGGTCATCGCCGGCTTCGTTACCATCGTTGACCTGTGCCTGCAGGCCTTCCTGCCCTCCCTGTCCGCCAGCCTGGGCCTGTTCATCCCGCTGATCGTGGTGAACTGTATCATTCTGGGCCGCGCCGAGTCCTTCGCCTACAAGAACGGCGTGGTGGCTTCCGCCATTGACGGCATTTTCCAGGGCCTGGGCTACACCGTGATTCTGGTGATCATGTGCGTCATCCGTGAGTTCCTGGGCAACGGCACCTTCGGCGGCGGTATCCTGAACGGCGGCGACGGTATCCGTATCCTGCCCGAGAGCATTCCCGCTCTGGGCATGATCCTGCCGGTGGGCGGCTTCATTACGCTGGCCTGCCTGATCGCCGCCATGCAGTACATGCTCCGCCCCAAGGACAACAAGAAAAAGACTGAGGAGGTGGCCAAGTAATGGATTGGGCACAACTGTTTACCGTGGCCCTGGGCGCCATCCTGGTCAATAACTTCATCGTGGCCCAGTTCCTGGGCATCTGCCCCTTCATGGGCGTCTCCAAGAAGGTGGAGACCGCCTCCGGTATGGGCATGGCCGTTATCTTCGTCATGGGCCTGGCCTCCGCCATCTGCTGGCCCATCAACGCCTTCATCCTGGTGCCTCTGGGCCTGACCTTCATGCAGACCGTGACCTACATTCTGGTCATCGCCGCCCTGGTGCAGTTCATCGAGATGTTCCTGAAGAAGTCCATGCCCTCCCTGTACGAGGCCCTGGGCGTGTACCTGCCCCTGATCACCACCAACTGCGCGGTGCTGGGCGTGGTGCTGCAGAACACCCAGAACAGCTATGATTTCATCACCAGCGTGGTGTACGGCATCACCGGCGGTATCGGCTTCCTGCTGGTCATCGTGATCTTCGCCAGCATCCGGGAGCGGATGGAGTTCTCCGAGTGCCCCAAGGCCTTTGAGGGCTTCCCCATCGCCCTGATGGCCGCCGGTCTGGTGGCCCTGGCCTTCCTGGGCTTCTCCGGCCTGAAGGTCTTTGGTTAAGGGAGGCGGAAGAGTATGAATACAGTTATTTTTGCCGTTGTGGTCCTGGCTGTGCTGGGCGCCATCTTCGGCCTGGTGCTGGCCATTGCCGCCAAGGTGTTCGCCGTTGAGGTGGACCCCAAGGAAGAGGCTGTGCTGGCCTGCCTGCCCGGCGCCAACTGCGGCGGCTGCGGCTACCCCGGCTGCTCCGGCTACGCCGCTGCCGTGGCCAAGGGCATCGCTCCTGTCAACGCCTGCGCCGCCGGCGGCGAGGCTGTGGCCGCCCAGATCGGTGAGATCATGGGCGTGTCCGCCGGCGCTGCGGTGAAGCAGATCGCCCAGGTGCACTGCACCGGCTGCGGTCAGAACTACAAGCAGTACAAGTATGTGGGCCTCCACGACTGCGTGGCCGCCTCCAAGCTGCCCGGCGGCGGCGACCTGAGCTGCTCCTACGGCTGCCTGGGCCTGGGTTCCTGCGAGAAGGTCTGTCCCTTCGACGCCATCCACGTCATCGACGGCGTGGCCAAGGTGGACGAGGAGAAGTGTAAGGCCTGCAACAAGTGCGTGGACGTGTGCCCCCGGCACATCATCGCCCTGGAGCCCTACAAGACCAAGCGTCACGTCACTATTCCCTGCTCCTCCCACGATAAGGGTGTGGATGCCCGGAAGGTGTGCGACAACGGCTGTATCGGCTGCTCCCTGTGTGCCAAGAACTGCCCCAAGGAAGCCATCACCATGGTCAACAACCTGGCCGTTATCGACTACGAGAAGTGCATCGGCTGCGGCATCTGCGCTCAGAAGTGCCCCCGCAAGCTGATCACCGTGGACGGCAAGGTGCCCGAGGTGAAGCCCGCGGCTCCCAAGGCGGCTCCCGCTGCTGCCGCCAAGCCCGCCGCTCCCGCGGCGGAGGCTCCCAAGGCCGAGGCTTCTGCTGAGACCAAGGAGTAAGAAACAATAAAAAATCAGGACCTGCAGATTGACTTGCAGGTCCTGATTTTTTTGTTCAGGCGCTCAGTGCTGGCCCAGCTGGAAGGAGGCGCACTCGGTGGAGGCGCACTTGGTGGCGTTGGGCTCGCAGCAGCCGACCTTGATCTCGTTCAGGGTGCAGTAGTTCTGGCCCTGGCAGTGATGGGCGCAGCTGGACACGGAGCACTTGATGCTGTTGTTAGGGGTCTGATTCATGGAATAATTCCTCCTTGTTTCCGTGGTACGCTACTAGTGTGCCCGGAAAGGGAGGGATTATTCCGTTTCTTTTTTCTCCGGCTCCTGGGGCAGCGCTTTGGGGATAAAGCGCCGGGCAAACCAACCCTTGCCCCGGTTTTTCACATAGAAATAACCGATAAAGGAGAAGACCACCGCGCCGATGAAGTTGACGAAGAGGTCCTTCATGGTGTCCAGAATACCGATATCCAGATAACCGCCCAGCCCCAGGGGGATCTGTGAGCCGTCTGCGGTGACCACGATCACGTCGGTAATGTTATGGATGGCCACGGGATTGTTGCCGCCCTTGGGGTCCAGCATCACCGAGCCGATGGAGTGGACGATGGTGTCCTTCTGCATGTCCAGCAAAAACAGCTGATCCATGGTACACTCAAAAAATTCCCAAAGCACGCCGATGGTCATGGAGAAACAGAATGCCACCACGGCCAGATAGACGGGGGAAAGGCTGAAGGTGAGGCGCTCGTCCCGGTTGAGAATGTCCAGCAGCGAGAAACCGATGGCGGCGCAGAGGAAACCGTTGAGGGTATGGAGCATGGTGTCCCAGTATGGAAAAGTGACGTAATAGGCTCGGATCTCACCCAGAATCTCAGCGGCGAAGATGAACAGAAGGATGATGATCTCCAGCGTGTTGGGGATGTCGATGCGGATCTTCCGCTCCAAAAAGCTGGGCAGAGTAAAGAGAAACAGGGTAAGCACGCACAGGAAGACATTTTCAAAGTTGCGGTTAAAGACCTGAGCCACCAGCATCAGAATAACCAGCAGGCGCAGAATAAAATAAACGGCGGCCAGCCGGGGATTTTCCCGGACCTGTTCCCGGAACCTTCTGCGCCGTTCGGCGCGGTCTGGCTTTCCTTTCATATCAGCCCCTCCTTTTAGGTTTCCGTGGCCAGAGGCAGCTGCAGGGCCGCCAGATGGCGGTACTCTTCGGCAGAGGCAAGATTGGATTCTGCCTCTGCCGGCCTCAGGGGACGGGTGACCTTGGCGGGCGAACCCATCACCAAACTGCCGGGCGGGACGATCATGCCCTGGGTGACCAGAGCGCCGGCGGCCACCAGGCTGCCTGCTCCGATGACGCAGCCGTTGAGGAGGATGGCGCCCATACCAATGAGGCAGCGATCCTCGATGGTGCAGCCGTGGATGATAGCGCCATGGCCTACGGTAACGTCGCTGCCGATGGAGACAGGGGCGTCCGCATCGCAGTGGATCACCACGTTATCCTGAATATTGGAGCCGGCGCCTACCTGGATAGCGGCGGCGTCGCCTCGCAGTACAGCGCCAAACCAGACATTGGCCTCTTCCTCCAGACGAACCTTTCCCAGCAGGGTGGCGTTTTCTGCGATCCGCGCGCTGGGGGCCAGAGAGGGCCATGTATCTTGATAGGGATGGATCATAGCCAGATTCACACTCCTTTTTCTGCTATGGTCAAACAGATGTACCTTTCATTATAGCGGCTGTGCCAGAGGCTGGCAAGTCAAATCTCCGGGAGTGCGGCATAGGATAAGGGGGAGGTGAACACAATGGATCTCAAGCACAACAAAATCACCGTGGGCGAGCTTCTGGACCACCCCAACACCCGCGCAGTGCTCCAGAAGCGCTTTCCCATGGTGATGAAGCACCCCATGATGGGCGCGGCCCGTACCATTACATTGGAGCAGATCCTGTCGGTGGCCCAGGCCTATGTACCCCAGAAAAAGATCGATGAAACCCTGAATGAACTGCGCCGGGCCTAACTGCGGCAGCGGGGGGGGGGGCACGGTCTCCCGCCCCGAAACCATTTATGCGGCGCTGCGCCGGACAGGGCGGAGATACCAGCGCAGCGCGTCGGTGGTACCTGCCCGCCGCAGCACCAGTGCAGTAAGAATGGTATCCGCCGCCCACAGCGCGGCCGCCGGAAACACGAGCCAGGGCGGAATGGCGGATACCAGCGGCGCCAGCCGAGGATGGATTAGTCCCAGCACCAGCACGGCCAGGGCACCCCAGCACAGGCTGAAGGGGGGACATACCCGCCCGCTCAGATTCAGAGGCAGATGGGAGTAGTCCCAGAACGTCACCCGAAACACCTTTTCGTAAAAGAGGCCCACGGCGTACTCCACCCCGGTGCAGGCCAGAGCGGCGGCAGGGAAGAGCAGCAGCGGGTTGCTCTGTATGCCTGCCGGCAGCAGCAGGATGGCCAGAGCGCCCAGCCCGTATACAGGGCAGACCGGCAGGATCAGCCGGCACTTCCGGTCCCGCTTGGCCTCACCCCGCAGACGGACGTAGACCACCTCCACCAAAAACCCCAAAAAGCTGTAAAACAGAAAGTACCAAAACCAATCCATCGGGTCCTCACTCCTTTGGATTAGCATGGGTCTGGGGGGCAAAATCATGCCAAGCAGTTTTTAGCAGACCGGGGCTTTTCGTCTCTGCCAAGGGGCAGCAGGAAAAAGTGTGGAAATTTGTCCATTCTGCTCTTGCCGGAAGGTGGGGAAATATGATACGATAGAAAAAATTCAAAAGGGGTAATGAAGCGTCATGCGGCATCTGATCGACTTTGGAGACCTGACGAGGGCGGAGTGGGATTCCCTGTACCAGCGGTGCAGTGATATTATGGACCACCCCGCCGATTTTATGGACGCCTGCCGGGGGCGGGTGATGGCCAGTCTGTTCTATGAGCCCTCCACTCGCACCAACTTTTCCTTCCAAACCGCCATGCTGCGGGTAGGCGGCACGGTGTTCGGCTTTGCCGATCCCAAGTCCACCTCCACCGCCAAGGGTGAGACCCTGAAGGACACCATCAAGATGGTGTCCGGCTACGCCGACGTGGTGGTGATGCGCAATCCCAAGGAGGGCGCGGCCAAGGCTGCCTCTCTCTATTCCGACGTACCGGTGATCAACGCTGGTGACGGCGGCCACATGCATCCCACGCAGACCACTGCGGACCTGACTACCATCACCCGCCTGCGGGGCGGGGTGGACGGCCTGTCCGTGGGCCTGTGCGGCGACCTGAAAAACGGCCGTACCGTCCACTCTCTCATCAAGGCCCTGGCCAAGTTCAAGGGCATCAAGTTCTTCCTCATCGCGCCCCGTGAGCTGGCGGTGCCCGAGTACATGCGGGCCTTTATGCGGGAGAACAACATGTGGTTCACTGAGGTCACCGGCCTGGAGGCTGTTATTCCTCAGCTGGACGTGCTGTATATGACCCGTATCCAGCGGGAGCGCTTTGTGGATCCTCTGGAGTACGAGCGGTGCAAGGGTGTGTACGTTCTCACCCGCCGGAAGCTGGACCGGGCCCGGAAGGACCTGCTGGTGATGCATCCCCTGCCCCGTGTGGACGAGATCTCCATCGACGTGGACGACGATCCCCGGGCGGTGTACTTTGAGCAGGCCCGGTACGGCATGTATGCCCGTATGGCCCTGCTCACCGATCTGGCCAACCAGGAGCGCATGCGCCCCGACGCGGTGGAGATCGGCACCAAGCCGGTGTGTTCCAACCCCAACTGCATCACCCAGACCGAGCACTACCTGCCCCCTCTGGTGAAGCAGAACGGCGGCGTGGACTGCTGCGCCTACTGCGACAAAGAACTGCGGTAAATACGGATAAAGGCCCTCCCTGCTGTTACCGTACAGCGGGGAGGGCCTTTTGATGTTTCGGCTTACGGTTCTTCAGCGGATTCTTCTGCGTAGTACTGATATTGCGCTGCCGCCCAGTCCAGAAGCTTACTGTACGACAGCCCCTCTTCCGCTGTATAGGTGGCGCCGTCCACAGAGAGATTTTCCGCTCCAAACAAAACGACGATTTCCACGCTGTCGCCGTTTGTGTCATGCACCATCTCTTTCGGATCATAAGTAAAGCGGTAGAGCCAAGGTTCCGTAAATTCGTCGTCGGAGGGAACAATGCGAAGGCTGCCCACATCCATTGTGCCGGTGTGATAGAGAAAGAGGGGTTCCGCATCTGGTACCTGGCTGCACTCCAACTTAACGACCGTGGAATCCTGGATCCGCTCCAGAGCGGTAGGCTCCTTCGGACCACAGCCGGACAGCAGGCACAGCGCAAAAACAAGCGTCAGACATGAGAGCTTCCTCATGATGCACATCTCCCCCCAGAGCTTTCAGCAATAGATTTCTAACAGTAAATTCATACTAGCACATCCCAAAATCCCGGTCAAGAACGGTTTCTCTTGACTTTTTCGACGGTTATGACTATACTATAACCAATCGCGTGCAAAGACAGCGAAGGGAAGGAGTACCCCCGCGGAAGGTACAGAGAGGAGCCGGTTTGGTGCAAGGCTCTCCGGCGGTGGGGGGAAGGTCGTCCCGGAGTCCCGTTTCTGAATGGAGTAGGAAGCGGCGGAATCCTCCCGTTACAGAGGCAATGAGTGTCCTCCCTTGAGGAAATTCAGGTGGTACCGCGGACTGAATTCGGTTCGCCCTGAGCAACAGCTTGGGGCGGACCTTTTGTTTTGCCCCGAAAAGGAGTGTTTTGAATGAGCAAAGAGCTTCCCAAGGTCTATGAACCCCAGGAGGTGGAGGGCCGCATCTACGAGATGTGGGAGAAGAACGGCTGCTTTGAGGGCCACCGTGACCCCGACAAAAAGCCCTTCACCATCGTTATGCCGCCCCCCAACGTCACCGGCCAGCTCCACATGGGCCACGCCATGGACTCCACCCTCCAGGACATCCTGATCCGCTTCAAGCGGATGCAGGGCTACGCCGCCCTGTGGGTGCCCGGCACCGACCACGCCGGCATCGCCACCCAGATCAAGGTGGAGGAGGAGCTGCGCAAGAATGAGGGCCTGACCCGCTACGACCTGGGCCGGGAGAAGTTCCTGGAGCGTGTGTGGGACTGGAAGAACAAGTACGGCAACCGCATCGTGGAGCAGCAGAAGAAGCTGGGCGCCTCCTGTGACTGGAGCCGCTCCCGGTTCACCATGGACGAGGGCCTCTCCAAGGCCGTCCGCCATGTGTTCGTCTCCCTGTACAAGAAGGGCCTCATTTACAAGGGCTCCCGCATCATCAACTGGTGCCCCAACTGCGTCACCGCTCTGTCTGACGCCGAGGTGGAGTATCAGGACAAGCCCGGCAGCTTCTGGCACATCCGCTACCCCATCCAGGGTGAGGAGGGCCGGTACGTCATCGTGGCCACCACCCGGCCCGAGACCATGCTGGGCGACACCGGCGTGGCCGTCAACCCCAACGACGACCGGTACAAGGACATCGTGGGTAAGAAGTGCATCCTGCCTCTGGTGGGCCGTGAGATGCCCATCGTGGCCGACGAGTACGTGGACATGGAGTTCGGCACCGGCTGCGTGAAGATGACTCCCGCCCACGATCCCAACGACTTCGAGGTTGGCCTGCGTCAGAACCTGGAGACCATCCGTGTGCTGGACGACAACGGCAAGGTGGTGGAGGGGTACGGCAAGTACTCCGGCATGGACCGCTATGAGGCCCGGAAGGCCATCGTGGCCGACCTGGAGGAGCAGGGCTACCTGGTGAAGGTGGAGCCCCACCAGCACAACGTGGGCACCTGCTATCGCTGCCACAATGACGTGGAGCCCCTGATCTCCGCCCAGTGGTTCGTGAAGATGAAGCCCCTGGCCGAGGAGGCCCTGCGGGTGGTGAACGAGGGCGAGGTCAAGTTCGTCCCCGACCGCTTCTCCAAGACCTACACCAACTGGATGGAGAACGTCCACGACTGGTGTATCTCCCGCCAGCTGTGGTGGGGCCACCAGATCCCCGCCTGGACCTGCCAGGAGTGCGGCCACATCACCGTGTCCGAGGACGATCCCACCGAGTGCGAGCACTGCCACTCCAAGAACATCAAGCAGGAGGAGGACGTACTGGACACCTGGTTCTCCTCCGCTCTATGGCCCTTCTCCACTCTGGGCTGGCCCGAGGAGACTGAGGACTATAAGTATTTCTATCCCACCGACGTGCTGGTCACCGGCTACGACATCATCTTCTTCTGGGTGGCCCGTATGATCTTCTCCGGCTGCGAGCACACCAAGAAGCCCCCCTTCCACACCGTGTTCATCCACGGCCTGGTGCGGGACGACAAGGGCAGAAAAATGTCCAAGTCCCTGGGCAACGGCATCGACCCCCTGGAGATGGCCAACCAGTACGGCGCGGATGCCCTGCGCTTCAACCTGGTCACCGGCAACTCTCCCGGAAACGACATGCGCTTCTACACCGAGCGGTGCGAGGCCATGCGCAACTTCGCCAACAAGATCTGGAACGCCAGCCGCTTCCTGATGATGAACCTGACCATCGACAAGTGTGAGCTGCCGGAGAAGCTGGAGCTGGAGGACAAGTGGATCCTGTCCAAGCTGAACAGCGTCATCCCCGAGATCACCGAGAACATGGAGCGCTATGAGCTGGGCGTGGCCGCCCAGAAGGTGTACGACTTCATCTGGGATTCCTACTGCGACTGGTATATCGAGCTGACCAAGACCCGCCTCCAGGGCGAGGACGAGGACAGCAAGATCCGGGCCCAGCAGGTGCTGTGCTACGTGCTGACCCAGATCCTCAAGCTGCTGCACCCCTTCATGCCCTTCATCACCGAGGAGATCTGGCAGGCTCTGCCCCACGAGGGCGACTACCTGATGCTCCAGCAGTGGCCGGAGCACCATGTGAACCTGGACTTCCCCGAGGAGGAGAAGGCCATGGAGCTGATCATGGACGCCATCCGCGCCATCCGGGCCCGCCGTGCCGAGATGAACGTGCCCCCCTCCAAGAAGGCGCAGCTCACCATCTCCACCCTGGAGCAGGCCGTGTTCCATCAGGGCATCCCCTTCCTGAAGCGCCTGGCCTACGCCAGCGACGTGAAGGTGGTGGAGGCCACCGAGGAGGTGGATACCCAGGGCATGGTGGTGGTCACCACCCACGCTGCCCGCCTGTATCTGCCTCTGGCCGAGCTGGTGGACCTGGATAAGGAGCGTGCCCGCATCCAGAAGGAGCTGGATAAGAACCGCAAGGAGCTGGATAAGCTGGAGACCAAGCTGAATAACCCCGGCTTCGTGAACAAGGCCCCTGCCAACGTGGTGGAGGCCGAGCGGGAGCGTGCGAACAAACTGAAGGCTCTGCTGGTCAAGCTGGAAGAATCTGCCGCCGCGCTGGGCTGATAAATCTGCCGAAAAACTGCGAAACGCCGCCATTGCTTTCGGATGGCGGCGTTTTCGTGTCCATATTGTCACTCTTTGTAACACGGTAGCAGTTGTACTTTCGGTGAGATTCAGCTAAAATACTAGAAAATGCCGTATTACGTGGAAAGGAGGCTGGCTGCGATGAAAAAACGATGGCTGCCTTTGCTGGCACTGTTTCTGCTGCTGGCGGGCTGTACCGGTTCCTGCGGGAACAATGATGTGACCGGGACCAGTCAACCGGAGCAGAGCGCGACGCCGCCGGCCAGTGAGTCGCCCGCCCCATCTTTTGTTCCTGAGGAGACAGAGAGCGTGGCTCCCGTTTCCACCCCCAGCCCGGAGGTGGAGGCTACGTCCAGCCCGGAGCCCAGCCCTGTGGAATCTGCCCAGCCGGAGCCGGAGGTGACGGGACCGACGGATGAAGAGGTGCTGGAGGCCTACCGCGCTGCCAAGGAAGCTTTTACCTGGTTCCAGGTCTCTCCCATGACCTTTGATCCCGAGGACAGCCGGGAGGTGGACGGCGTGGTGTACTACCGGGTGGACTATCCCGGGATCAACAGCCTGTCCACACTGCGCGGCTACCTGAAAACCCTGTTTTCCGACGCGCTGGTGGAAAAGCTGCTGCCCTACGAAAGCACCCAGTATATTGATATCGACAATGTGCTGTACGTGCAGGACGGCGGCCGGGGAAGCAACATCTACCTGGGCGCGGAGTACACCCAGGTGATCCGGGATGACAATCCCAACCGGGTGGTGGTCCAGGCCACCGTGGAGGTAGTGGACCCGGAGCAGGGCGGCGCGGTAACAGGGACCTCCACCTATCATTTCCCCTACGAAAAAGTGGGAGAGCGGTGGATTTTTACCGATTTTTCCCTGCTGAGTTGACGGCTTCGACAGAATCAGCACATCGCATATGATAGTATCGCGATATACCAGTATCTGGTATATCGCGATTTTTTTATACACAGGAGGGACGCGTTATGGCAATGAACTGCAGGGCGGAGGACCGGACCCTGTATGCCGCCATTGAAGGAGAGCTGGACCACCACCGGGCCAGGGAGATCCTGTCGGAGCTGGACCGGCAGATCGACCAGGCGCTGCCGCGGCGGCTCACGCTGGACCTGGGAGGAGTCAGCTTTATGGACAGTTCAGGCCTGGCCGTTCTGCTGCGGGCCCGGCGGCGGATGGAAGAGCTGAACGGCACGCTGCGGGTGACCCGGGTGCCTCAGCAGGCGGCCAGGGTGCTGCGGGCCGCCGGTCTGGACAAGCTGATAGAACTGGAATAAGGAGGAGTTTACATAATGAAACCAACCAATGAGGCTGTGGTAACCTTTCTCAGCCGGTCGGCCAACGAGGGCTTTGCCCGCACCACGGCTGCCTGCTTTGCCGCCCAGCTGGACCCTACTCTGGACGAGGTGAACGACATCCGCACGGCGGTGAGCGAGGCGGTGACCAACTGCATCGTCCACGCCTACCCGGACACCCTGGGGCCGGTGACCATGCGCCTGCGGCTGTTTGAGGACAATACCCTGGAGATCCAGGTGAAGGATAAGGGGGTGGGCATCCCCGACGTGGAGCAGGCCCGCCAGCCCATGTATACCACCGGCGGGACCGAGCGCAGCGGCATGGGCTTCACCATTATGGAGAGCTTTATGGACAAGCTCCGCATCCGCTCCGTACCCGGCAAGGGAACGGTGGTCACCATGCGCCGCCGGATCTCCCGCCGGGTGGGGACTGCGGGGTGAGGGTGGCAGATACCCCCCAGCTGCTGGAGGAGGCCAGACAGGGCGATAACGAGGCCTGCACCCGGCTCATTGAGGAAAACGGGGGCCTGATCTGGTCCATTGTCCGGCGGTACTACGGCCGGGGCGTGGAGCCGGAGGACCTGTATCAGCTGGGCTGCCTGGGGTTTCTCAAGGCGGTGCGGGGCTTTGACCCGGCCTTCGGCTGTCAGTTTTCCACCTACGCCGTGCCCAAGATCGCCGGGGAGATCCGGCGGTTTCTCCGGGATGACGGGGCGGTGAAGGTGAGCCGTGGCCTGAAGGAGCGTGCGGGGATGATCCGCACTGCCCGGGACCGGCTGTCCGCCCGGCTGGGCCGGGAGCCCACCCTGTCCGAGCTGGGGGCGGAGACGGGGTTGGAGCCGGAGGAGATCGCCGCCGCCGAGGAGGCCAATCTGCCGGTAGCCTCCCTCCAGATGGAGACGGGGGACGGCCTGACCCTGGAGAGCGTGCTGGGCACTGACGGCATGGAGGAGGGTATCGTGGAGCGGGAGTCCCTCCGGGCGGCCATCGGCAGCCTGCCCGACCGGGAGCGCCAGGTCATCCTGCTGCGGTACTACCGGGGGATGACCCAGGAACAGACCGCCCGGGTGCTGGGGGTGAGCCAGGTGCAGGTGTCCCGCATCGAGCGGCGCACCATGGACCGTCTGAGGCGTCGTTTGGAGGAGTAGGAGCGTTATGGTTCCGCTTCCCAGAATTCCGGCAGACGGCCCAGCTCCAGCCCCAGCTGGAGGCCCAGGCAGAAGGCGGCGTCCTGCTCCAGGCAGGAAACGGTGTCCCGATGATCCAAAAGCTCCAATACCTGATGCCGCAGTGCCGGAGGATGATCGGCACAGAAGCGGTTCCACAGGGCGTCACTGTCCTGCCTGGCCTGCGTGTAGGGGTCCAGGCAGGACAGTTTTTCGTGGAGCATAAAGGTTTTTACCCGCTCGAGAAGCGTGAAAGGATGTTCCATTCTGCTCACCTCAAATATAGCTTACAGCTATTATATTTCTGCCAGATAAGAAAGTCAATAGCTGAAAGCTATAGATGAAAAGAGTATTGCTATCAGCTATAATAAGAAAGAGCAAGGAGTGAAGAGAATGGACTATCGGACAGTCATCCGGGAGCGGAGAAAAGAAAAGGGGCTCAGCCAGGGCAAGCTGGCAGAGCTGGTACAGGTATCTCAGCCCTTTATTGCGGAAATCGAAAGCGGACGAAAAAAGCCCTCGGTGGATGTGCTGATGCGGATTTGCGAGGTCCTTGAAATATCTATGTTTGGAAAAGAGGAAACCAAACCGTAGCTTTTTACGTCTAAAGAGGGTATAATGGCTTCACGAAAAAAAGATAAGGAAGTAGGAATCATGGCAGATATTCTTTACATCGTGGTCCCCTGCTACAACGAAGAGGAAGTCCTGCCCGAGACCTCCCGGCGTCTGAAGGAGAAGCTGGAGAGTCTGATAGCGGCGGACAAAATCTCGCCGGACAGCCGGGTGCTCTTTGTCAACGACGGCTCCAAGGATAAGACCTGGGAGATCATCTCTCAGCTCCACGAACAGTGCTCCCTGTTCTCCGGGGCGGACCTGACCCGCAACCGGGGCCACCAGAACGCCCTGCTGGCGGGTCTGATGACCGCCAAGGACCGGTGCGACATGGCCATCTCCATGGACGCCGACCTGCAGGACGACATCGACGCGGTGGACGCCATGGTGGAGGAGTACTACGCCGGGTGCGACATCGTCTACGGCGTCCGCTCCTCCCGGAAGAAGGACACCTTCTTCAAGCGCTTCACCGCCGAGGGTTTTTACAAACTGATGAACGCCATGGGCGCGGAGACGGTGTTCAACCACGCCGACTACCGCCTCATGTCCAAGCGGGCTCTGGAGGGTCTGGCCCAGTTCAAGGAGGTCAACCTGTTCCTCCGGGGCATCGTGCCCATGATCGGCTATCGCACCGGCACCGTGACCTACGAGCGGGGCGAGCGGTTTGCCGGTGAGAGCAAGTATCCCCTCAAGAAAATGCTCTCCTTCGCCATGGAGGGCATCACCTCCCTGTCGGTGAAGCCCATCCGCATGATCACCGGCCTGGGCTTTCTGGTGTTCCTGATCAGTATCGCCATGCTGATCTACTCCATCGTCCGCTGGGCCATGGGGGAGACCATCATGGGCTGGGCCAGCCTGATCTGCTCGGTGTGGGCCATCGGCGGCCTGATCCTCCTGTCCCTGGGAGTCATCGGCGAGTATATCGGCAAGATCTATCTGGAGACCAAGGAGCGGCCCCGCTTCCTGCTCCGTGAGGTGCTGGAGGACAGAGATGGCAAAGCTGATTGATAACAGTATCCCCAAATTCCTGCTGGTGGGTGTGCTCAATACCATCGTGGGTGCGGGGATCATGTTCCTGCTGTACAACGTGGCAGGCTGGGGCTACTGGCCCTCCACCGCCGCCAACTACATTGTGGGCGGCATCGTGAGCTTTTTCCTCAATAAGTACTTCACCTTCCAGAACAAGGAGCGCAGCTGGTGGCAGGTGGTCAAGTTCATCATCACCGTGGCGGTTTGCTGGGTCATCGCCTACGCCATCGCCAAGCCTTTGGTGCTCTGGGTCCTCTCCGGCCAGAGCGTGAAGATCCAGGAGAACGTGGCCATGCTGGCAGGCATGTGCATCTATACCGGCCTGAATTACTTCGGACAGCGGTTCTTTGCCTTTAAGAAGGGCGGCAAAAAGGATTAAATTTGCATGAAATCTCCCCGACCGCTCTTGCGCGCCGGAGGGGAACGGGGTACAATAAGGCCATCATTCCAGTGACGAACCGTAAGGAGGTTAAGAAATGGCTTTTTTTGACGAACTGAAGGATCGGGCGATGGACCTGGGCCGGGCCGGCGTGGCCAAGTCCAAGCAGCTGGCTGAGATCACCAAGCTGAGCCTGAACAACGCCAGCGAGGAGGACGCCATCCGCAAGGCCTATATCGAGATCGGCAAGCTCTACTATGCCGAGCGGGGTATGGCTGCCGAGCCCGCCTATGTGGCTCTGTGCGAGCGGATCACCGCCGCCAAGATCAACATCGAGGAGAACAAGACCCGCATTGCTGAGCTCAAGCAGGAGGGCAACATCAGCGACGACGAGGCCGCCAGCTATGTGGAGACCAACGTGCCTCCCGAGGAGCCTGTGGCCGCCGACGAGCCCGCCGACAGCCAGGACGTTCCTCCTCAGGAGTAACCAGAAAAAAAGACCGCTGCATCGCAGCGGTCTTTTTTTGACCTTATTTCAGCAGCCTGCCCAGAGGACCACGCTTCAGCTCCACCGCCTTCTGAGGACAGAGCTCGTGGCAGCAGAAGCAGCGGATGCAGGAGCCGGGATGGACCTTGGCCTTGCCGCCCTCCAGGGTGATGGCTTTGCCGGGGCAGGCCTTTTGACAGATGCCGCAGCCAACACAGCGCCCCGGCTGGATCTTGGGGGTCTGGGAGAGGATGGCCTTGCACAGCTTTTTGGCCGGTCCGGCCAGAGGTCCCAGAAACTCCATCAGGTCCCGCCGCACGTTGGAGGGGAAGCGGTAGTCCGGGATGCAAAGCTCCTCCCAGCTGCCGCCCACGAGCTCCACATCCTCCGCCCGGTTGGGGGTGAGCCCACGCCGCTGAGCGGCCAGCAGGAGGGGGTTGGAGTCCCGGGGCAGACCCATGATCTCCGCCGCCGCCACATCCAGGGCCAGGGGATTTTCCGACACCAGCAGCAGGCCTACCTGACGGGGCGTGCCGGAGGCGCCGGGACCTTCTCCCTCCATGGCCAGGATGCCGTCCATAATGGACAGCCGGGGAGAGAGGAAGCTGGTGAGATCCAGCACCACGTCGGCAAAGGCTGTCCGGTCCGGGTGGCTGCCGTGGAAGCCCACCTTGGATAGGCCGGGGATGATGCCAAAGCTGTTCTTTACTGCGCCGGTCATGCCCATCAGCACATGGGTCTTCATTTTGCACAGGTCGAACACCCCGTCGGCCTCTGCCGCGGGGGTGATGACCTCCGCCTGATGCAGGGCCTTTCCCCGGGGAACGGAGACCTGCCGGGTGGACGCATCGTAGCTCAGCTCGGCTCCCGAGCGGGCGGCGGCCTGGGTCATACCCGTCTTTTCATACAGATGCCGGAGGGTGGACTCCTTTTGCAGAGCGCCGCCGGGGCTGTCGGTGATGATCGCCTGGCCGCCAGCCTCCCGCACCAGCTTGGCCACCGCCTCCACCACCGCCGGATGGGTGCATACCGCTGCTTCCGGCGGAGCGGGGCGCAGCAGGTTGGCTTTCAGCAAGATCCGCTCACCCGGCTTGACGAAGCGCTCCATCCCGCCCATTTGGGACAAAACGGAGCGCAGCGCCTCCTCCGTCTGCTCATAGCCGCCGCAGCGGATCACATAGACGTGGGTTTCTGTCATGCCTGATCCAGATCCTTGGGACCGAAGCCGTGGGGGAGCAGATCCTTCAGGGGCAGCTTGACGAAGCTGTGGTCACTCTGAGCCACCAGCACGGTGAGGTTAGGGGCGAACTCGTACAGCATCTGACGGCAGGCGCCGCAGGGCCAGCAGGGTCCGGCGGAGTTGCCCACCACGGCGATGCGGGTGAAATCATCCCGGTGACCCTCGCTTACCGCCTTCACCAGAGCGGTGCGCTCGGCGCAGATGGTGGAGCCGTAGGCGGCGTTTTCCACGTTGCAGCCGGTGAATACTGTGCCGTCGGCGCACTCCAGGGCGGCGCCCACGGGGAAGTGGGAATAGGGGACATAGGAGCGTTCCAGCATGGTAAAGGCCAGCTCTACCAGTTCTTGATCGGTCATATCGGCCGCCTCCTTCTATAAAAAAGTGGTACAATGGGTTTGGATACCCATTGTACCATAGCTGTAGGCCATTTTGGCCTGCCCGCCGCGAAGCGGCGGGAAAACCGGCACAGCCGGTTTTGGGTTATGGTGCAACAAGCGCAGCGCGCGGCGAACGAAGCCGCGCCAGGCCACCCGAAGGGTGGCCTCAAACAGCAAAGCTGTTTGTTCTGCGGTTATTGTACCACAGGGTGTTTTTTTCTGCAACGATGCTGTTACCAGGTGGTGCCCAGATCGGGCCGCACATCCAGGTCGATGATCTCCCGGGCGTCGTAGAACTGCTCGTACCACTTCAGAGCCTTGCCGTTGCGCAGGGTGGTTCCGTCGGGGTGGAGCCGGTCGCAGATGACAGCGGAGATGTCGTCCTTGATATAGGAGAAGGAGTTGATGCCCACGCTGGCGAAGATGCGGAAGCCCTGGCTCTGGAGATACTCAAAGACCGGGCCGGTCTTGTGCCAGTCGTCGCCGTCGGGGCGGCCGCCGTGGGGGTAGAACAGGATATTGGTGGGCCCAACCAGGCTGCCAACCTCCTCCGCCCAGCGGAGGGTGTCCCGCTGGACCGACTCAATGGGACGGCTGTCCAACCGGATGTGGCCCCAGGTGTGGGAGCCGAAGGTCCAGCCGGTCTCCTTCAGCCGCTCAATGATGGGCTTCACCGCCTCAATCTCCGCCTGGCGCTTGGCGTCAAAGGCAGGGCGGGCGGGGTCGTCGGCAGCGATGTCGATGTCGTTCTGAGTGCGGTAGCCGAAGATGCCCTCATACCCGGTGAGGGAGTAGATGGCCTTGGCGCCGTTGAGGGAGAAGTCGGGGTGCTCCAGCACGAAATCGTCCAGGATGGGCGTGGCGTCCAGATCCCGGGTGAGGGAGACCTCCCCGGTAAAGGGGTCCTTGGTCTCCGCCCAGATCTGGCCGTCGTCCCCCAGCACCAGCTTGGAGGTAAAGCCCTCCTCCAGCATATACTCGTAATAGTTCACATCGTCAAAGGAGATGATCAGCGGCTTCTTGCCCTCGGGCAGCATCAGGGTGTTGCGCTGCATGCGGGTGACGCCGTTCTCGTCGGTGACCTCGCTCCACACGTCGCCCATGTTCACCAGGATGTAGCCCTTGTCATAGACGCTCTGGATGATCTTCTTGAACTCGTCGGCGGTGACCATCCAGTCGTCCAGGCCCTTCTGCCGGTCGGCGGAGATGGCGTCGGAGAAGGTGTACTCGGGATAGGCGATAACGGGGTGGAAGAACAGGTGCTCTACCACCTGATCGGGACCCCAGGCCTGGGTGAGCTGATCCTCGCTCCAGTAATTGCGCACCGCGTCATAGGGGTCGGGGGTAGGGGTGGGTTCCGGAGTGGGTGTGGCCTCTGCCACAGGGCTGTTCTTGGGATCCTCGGTATCCTTGCCGCCGCCGCAGGCCGCCAGGGGAAGCATTAAAACAGCCGCCAGCCCCAGCGCGGCGGCGCGCTTCATCAAACCGTTCATTGGGATCGAACCTCCTGCATATTTTCTATCTGGAAACCATCTTACGACACAGCACAGGAAAAGCAACTACAAATCGGTGACAAATCCTTAAGATTTTATGTCACCCAAAGCGGGCACCCGATGGACCAGCAAAATGGACACTCCGCCGGTGACCGCTCCCGTGACCAGGGAGCAGAAGAGCAGGGGCGGCAGATAGACCAGGGGTGCCTTTCCGCCCAGCACCACCATGGCGGCCAGGATCTGACCGGTGTTGTGGGCGGCGGCTCCGGCGATGGATACGCCGAACAGGGACAGGCAGCTCAGCCGCAGCAGCAGGGCCATGACGGCCAGAGCCAGCAGTCCGCCGGTGAGGGAGAAGGCCAGGGCCATCAGATTTCCGCCCAGCAGGGAGCCCAGCAGGCACCGTGCTACCAGGATCAGCAGTGCTTCCCGGCCGGACAGGCGGCACAGGGCGTACACCGTCACCAGATTGGCCAAACCCAGCCGCAGGCCGGGCAGAGGGAACAGGATGGTCAGGGGCACCAGCCCCTCCGCCACCGAGAGGGCCAGGGCCAGAGCGGTAAGGACCGCGCAGCGGGTCAGCCGCCGCAGGGATGTGGACAAGAGGCGTCACCTCCGATTGATTGGAAAAATCTTCTCCGGACAGGGGAACTTTCAGCCTGTGACAGCGTCAATATCTCCGGATGAAGTTCCCTCCAGAGAGATCACCAGGCGGTTGGGCAGGCAGATGATCTGCTGTCCCGCCCGGTCGGCCCAGCCGGTGTGGACGCAGTCCTGGCCGGGGCAGCTGCTCTCCAAAATGCAGATGCGGCCCGGCTCAGCCTGGATGGTCAGGGGATAGGAGGCGCCGTCCACCTCCAGGGTGACCGGTTCGGTCAGAGCACTTAGGTCGTACTGTGCGATGGTCTCACCATCTAAGACGACGGTAGCCGACAAAAAGTTTCCGCTTTCCTGCCGGAGCGCAAAAAGCAGCGCCACGGCGGCAGCGACCACAAGGACCACCACCAGCAGGTCCCACGGTGTGGGGCGCTGCCGGTCAGCGGCGGGCGATCTCGCAGACATAGCCCAGCTCCTCTCCCGTAAACTCAGATCCGTTCTCCAGACCCTCGGTTATGATGACACGTCCGTCGTTGGTGCACAGCACCAGCTCAAAATCATCCCGGCTTCTCCAGAAGTCCAGGGCATCCTCCTCGCCTGCCACGAACAGGGTGGTGGACAGGGCGTCTGCCAGCAGATGGTTTTGGGACACCACCGTGACGGACTTCAGACCGGAGTCAGCGGGATAGCCGGTCTTGGGGTCGATGATGTGGTGGTAGCGCACGCCGTTTTCCTCAAACCACCGCTCATAGCCGCCGGAGGTGGAAAGGGTGACGTCCTCCAGGGAGAGAACGCACAGGTACTGGCTGTCGTCATCCGGATCGGCCACACCTACCCGCCAGGCGGTCCCGTCAGTCTTGGGTCCAATGACCGTGATGTTGCGGCCCAGGTCCAGCAGGGCGGAGCTCACCCCCGCCTCCCGCAGCACGGCTTCCGCCCGGGAGGCTGCGTAGCCCTTGGCGATGGCGCCCAGGTCCACAGCCATCCCGGCCTCCTCCAGCCGGGCGGTGCCTGCGTCCTCGTCCACCAGCAGCTTATCGCTGTCCACCAGAGCCATAGCGGCCGCCAGCGTGTCGTCGTCGGGCACATGGCGGTCCTCCCCGGTAAAGCCCCAGGCGTCCATCACCGGGGCGATGGTGATGTCAAAGCAGCCGGGCAGCAGCTGGGATACCGACTTGGCGAAGGAGAGCAGCTCCAGGGTGTCCTGGTCCATCTCCACTGCCGTGCCGTCCCCGGCGTGGGCGTTGAGCTGGGAGATCAGACTGTCCGGATCGGTGCGGGAGAGCAGGTCGTTGAGGCTCTCCACCTCCTGCCGGGCGGCGGAGGCCGCTTGTTCAGCCCCTTTCCCGTACACGGTGATGGACATGACGGTGTCCATGGTGAAGAACTGCTCCTGGGCCTGGGACGCGCCGCAGCCAGCGAGCAGGAAAAAAATCGGGATCAGGAAGAAAGAGATCACACGTTTCATGGCATACTCCTATTGTATGAAAGAATGCGGATGGTCAAACGACATTTTACCACATTTTCTTCTCCCGGAAAAGAGGGCGGGGATTCTTGACTTGCAATATGGCGCGAATTCTGGTAAACTATACGAGATTGATGATTTCAAAGGCGTCGATATCCCAGGAAACTGGCAGTGGATGCCGCGCACAGGAGATGGATGCATGAATAGAAAAGAACAGCAGGCGCAGCGTGCCAAGCAGGAGGACGAGATCCTCAACAAGGTCCTCTGGTGGATCGTAGGATCTGTTATCCTGGAGATGCTGCTGCTGCTCCTCAATAAGGTGTATGTCAACTATACGGTGGATCAGATCGAGCTGGCCTATTCTCTGCGGGGCGTGTTCCAGGTTCTGGCCATCGTGCTGCCGATCTGTTTTGTAGTGATGCTGGCCCTGTGGCTGGCGGCCCGGAAGGCCGGTCATCTGGTTCGGCTGGCCGGTGGGCTGGCCCTGGTGTTCCTGGTCCTGGCGGTGTGCGCAGTAGTGATCCGGATCTTTGACAACAGCGGTGTCAAGTTCCTCTATCTGGCGGTCCCCGCGGTGGCGGTGCTGGCCCTGATCTACTACCTCTATCAGCGGGAGTTTTTCTTCTCCGCTCTGCTCAGTGCCCTGGGCCTGCTGGGCATCAAGCTGCTGCCCCGGATCAAGGGCGCGTCTGTCATCGGCTATGGCTACGCGGTGGCGCTGGCCGTGATCGTGGTGGCTGCACTGGTGGTCTTCCGCATGCTTCAGAAGAACGAAGGCAAGCTGTCTGTAAAGGGTAAGCTGACCCGGATCCTGCCCAAGAATGCCAACTACGCGCTGCTGTATGTGACCTGCGGCGTGGTGGCAGTGGCGGCTATTGCCGCCGTGGTGCTGGGTGGCCTCACCGTTCTGTACGGTGTGCTGGTGGCCTGGCTGCTGATCCTGGCGGTGTATCACACCGTCCGGCTCATGTGATTGAAACGAAAAAAGTCCCCGGAGCAAACGCTCCGGGGACTTTTTTGCTGTTTTACAGGTTGGGCAGGGCGGCAAGCAGGCCGTCCACATCCTCCTGGCTGGTGTGGAAGCAGGTGACGAAACGGATGACGGTGTGGGTGGCGTCGTAGGGGCACCACACCTCGCAGTCGCACACCTCGTCCACCTGGGCCTTGATCTCGTTGGGGATGACGGCGAACACCTGATTGGTGGGGGACTCCACCCACAGCGTCCAGCCCTTGGCCTTCAGCCCGTCCTGGAGGCGGGCAGCCATCTCGTTGCCCTGGCGGGCCATCTTGAAGTACAGGTCGTCCTCAAACAGGGTGAGGAAGGTGACGCCCTGGATCCAGCCCTTCTCCATCACAGCCCCCATCCGCTTCTTCATGCGGAAGAAGCCGTCGGTCAGCTCCGGGCGGGTGATGACCAGAGCCTCGCCGAACATGGCGCCGTTCTTGGTGCCGCCGATGTAGAAGGCGTCCACCAGATGGGCGAACTCCGGCAGAGTCAGGTCGTTGGCGTCGGAGGTGAGGGCGGCACCCAGCCGGGCGCCGTCCACGAAGAGCAGCAGGCCGTTGGCGTGGCAGAACTCAGACAGGGCGGTGAGCTCCGCCTTGGTGTATACCGCGCCGTTCTCGGTGGAGTTGGAGATGTACACCAGGCCGGGCTTGGTCAGGTGGGGATCCTGATGGAGCTCCAGCAGGGGAGGCAGCATGTCAGGGGTAATCTTGCCGTCGGGATTGGCGGGCACAGTGAGGATCTTGTGGCCGGTAGCCTCAAAAGCGCCCACCTCGTGGCCGTTCAGGTGCCCGGAGTCAGGGCAGATGGCCGCCTCCCAGGGCTTGAGCAGGAAAGAGCAGGCCACCACATTGGTCTGGGTGCCGCCGATGAGGAATTCCACCATGGCGTCGGGGCAGCCGCACACCTCACGGATGCGGTCCTTGGCCCGGGCGGTATAGCCGTCGTCGCCATAGCCCCAGTTGCCCTCCAGATTGACGGCGCACACCGCGTCCATCACCTTGGGATGGGCGCCGAAGGAGTAGTCATTGCGGAACAGATACCGTTTCATGGTCATAACCTCCCAATGAAAGTGAAGCGGGCGGCCTGGGGCCGCCCGCTATTAGAATAGGCTCAGAATTTGAAAGAATCCTTCAGGCTCACAGAGCGGTTGAACACCAGGTGGCCCGGCTTGGAATCCTTGTTGTCCGCGCAGAAGTAGCCCTGACGCAGGAACTGGAAGGAGGCGGGAGCCTCCACACCGGCCAGACCGGCCTCCACCTTGGCCCCGGTGAGCACCTCCAGGGAGTTGGGGTTCAGGCAGTCCAGGAAGTTCTTGTCGCCGGCGTCGGGGTCGGCGTCGGTAAACAGGTTGTCGTACAGACGGATCTCCGCGTCCACGGCAGTGGCGGCGTCCACCCAGTGGATGGTGGCACCCTTGATCTTCCGGCCGTCAGCGGGATCGCCGCCCCGGCTGTCGGGATCATAGGTGGCGTTGATCTGGATCACATTGCCGGCCTCGTCGGTCTCGCAGCCAGTGCACTTGATGACGTAGGCGCCCTTCAGGCGGCACTCGGGGCCGTCGGGATAGAGACGCTTGTACTTGGGCACCGGAGCGGGCAGGAAATCGTCCGCCTCGATATACAGCTCCCGGGAGAAGGTGACCTCACGGGTGCCGTCCTCAGGCCGGTTGGGGTTGTTCTCCACGGTGAAGGTCTCACTCTGCCCCTCGGGATAGTTGGTGATGACCAGCTTGACGGGGCGGAGCACCGCCATCCGGCGCTGAGCGGTCTCGTTCAGGTCCTCTCGCAGGCAGTGCTCCAGGAAGGCGTACTCCACGGTGGAGGCAGCCTTGCTGACGCCGTTGCGCTCGGAGAAGTTGCGGATAGCCCGGGGAGTGTAGCCACGGCGGCGCAGGCCGCACAGGGTGGGCATACGGGGATCGTCCCAGCCGGACACCCGGTTCTCCTCCACCAGCTGGCGCAGCTTCCGCTTGCTCATCACGGTGTAGTTGATGCCCAGCCGGGCAAACTCGATCTGCCGGGGCTTGGCGGGAACGGGGCAGTTGGCAATCACCCAGTCGTACAGGGGCCGGTGATCCTCAAACTCCAGGGAGCACAGGGAGTGGGTGATCCCCTCCAGAGCGTCCTCAATGGGGTGGGCAAAGTCGTACATGGGGTAGATGCACCACTTGTCACCCTGGCGGTGATGGTGCATGTGGTTGATGCGGTAGATGACCGGGTCACGCATGTTGAAGTTGCCGCTGGCCAGGTCGATCTTGGCCCGCAGGGTGTACTTGCCGTTGGGGAACTCGCCCGCCCGCATCCGGGCGAACAGGTCCAGAGACTCCTCCACCGGCCGGTCACGCCAGGGAGAGCGGGCGGGGGTATTCACGTCGCCGCGGTACTCCCGGAACTCCTCCGGAGTCAGCTCACACACATAGGCCAGGCCCTTCTTGATGAGCTCCACGGCGTACTCGTACATCTTTTCAAAGTAATCCGAGGCGAAATAGAACCGGTCGCCCCAGTCGTAGCCCAGCCAGTGAATATCCTCCTGGATAGCCTCCACGTACTCCACGTCTTCCTTGGTGGGGTTGGTGTCATCCATACGCAGATTGCACAGGCCGCCGTACTTCTCCGCCGTGCCGAAATCCACAAAAATGGCCTTGGCATGGCCGATGTGCAGATAGCCGTTGGGCTCCGGCGGGAACCGGGTGTGGACGGTCATGCCTTGGAACTGACCACCCTGGGCGATGTCCTCATCAATAAAGTCGTGGATAAAGTTCTGCGTCATGGTGGGCTTCAGTTCTTCTGGCATCCTTTTCACTCCTTATATATCTTGATACGAACCAATATTTTACCCCTAATACGGAAAAAATGCAAGAGCGGAAGGGCTTTCCGCCGGGGGATAAAAAATTTTTTTAAAAGCATTGACATATTAGAATGTTTGAATATAATAATATTAGAAACAGCGAATGAGGTGAGACCAACATGGAACAGGAAGTCTGCTATGCCCGGAAGGCGGAGCTGCTGAAGGCCCTTTCCCATCCTCTGCGGCTGCAGATCGTCCGGGGCCTG
Organism: Flavonifractor sp. HCP28S3_F3; assembly: GCF_052065355.1. Lineage (NCBI taxonomy): Bacteria > Bacillati > Bacillota > Clostridia > Eubacteriales > Oscillospiraceae > Flavonifractor > Flavonifractor sp. HCP28S3_F3. The sequence continues at coordinate 60,902 of NZ_JBQHUF010000014.1, read as the reverse complement.
CTGGTGAACGGCTGCCGCAATGTGGGCTGCATGGAGAGCCATACCGGCCAGTCCCAGTCCTGCATCTCTCAGCATCTGATGCGGCTGAAGGCGGCGGGGATCGTGCGGGCGGCCCGGTCCGGGAACGAGGTCTACTATGAGGTAGCCGATCCTGAGGCGGCGGCGGTGGTCGCGGCGCTCTTCGGCGATAGGGAGGAGGAGTACCAGTGTACGATGTTGCGGTGATCGGCGGAGGCCCTGCGGGGCTGTCAGCGGCCATCCAGACCCGTGCCCGAGGCAAGTCGGTGCTGGTGGTCAGCGGCGACGACCGGGACAATCCGCTCTATAAGACCCAGCGCATTGACAATTATCTGGGCTTTTATGATGTGACCGGCAAAGAACTGCTGGAGCGGTTCCGTACCCACGCCGCTCAGATGGGCGTGGAGCGGAAAGAAGGCCGGGTACTGAATATCATGGCCATGAACGGCACATTCTACCTGAGTATCGGCAGCGACATGGAGCAGGCCCGGGCGGTGGTACTGGCCACCGGCGTGGTGCGCTCCGCCAAGTACGCCGGGGAGGAGGAGCACCTGGGCGCAGGGGTGAGCTACTGTGCCACCTGTGACGGGATGCTCTACCGGGGCAAGGAAGTGGCTGTGGTGGGCCTGGCGGCCGACGCTCCCCAGGAGGCCAACTGGCTGAAGGAGATTGGCTGTAAGGTCACCTATATCAGCCCCAATGAGCCCGACGCTCTGCGGCCCGATATCCCGGCGGTGAAGGCCGGGAAGGTGGAGGTGCTGGGCGGACAGAAGGTGGAGGGCCTCCGGGCCGGCAGTACCACCATCCCCTGTGAGGGCGTGTTCATCCTCCGCGCCTCCATGGCTCCGGCGGACCTGCTCCCCGGGCTGGAGCTGGACGGAAATTATATCAAGGTGGACCGGAACATGGCCACCAGTATCCCAGGCGTGTTTGCTGCCGGAGACTGCACCGGCCTGCCTCTCCAGGTCTCCAAGGCCGTGGGGGAGGGCCAGGTGGCGGGCCACCGGGCGGCGGAATATATCGATCACAATCCGATTGCATGACATACACACAGAGAAAGGAAGATTTTATTATGGCGATCATTCATCTGACTCAGGACGGTTTTGACAAGGCGACTGCCAACGGCATTTCTATGGTGGACTTCTGGGCCTCCTGGTGCGGCCCCTGCAAGATGCTCTCTCCCGTGATGGAGGACCTGGCCGGTAAATACGAGGGCAAGGCCCTGGTAGGCAAGGTGAACGTGGACGACGAGCCCGGCCTGGCTATGCGCTTCGGGGTCATGAGCATCCCCACTGTGGTGTTCCTGAAGGACGGCAAGGAGTTCGACCGGAAGGTGGGCGTCATGCCTCCCGCCGCCTACACCGCTGTACTGGACGCTAATCTGTAAACAAAACAACCGCCCGCCGGCATTGCCGGCGGGCGGTTTGATTTTAATGAGAGCGGCCGGAGAGCATGGCGTTGAGCTCCGCCTGGGTGCAGTGATAGTCCCCGTCGCCGCTGCGGCGGTAGGAGCCCCGCACCAGGTCGCCGCCGATGTACACCGGCAGCTGATCCTGCTCCGCCATGGGGACGCAGATGGCGATGATGTCCTTTCCGTCCACAGAGAGGATCTGGATGTCGTTCTCGCCCAGCAGATTGACGCTGACCACCTTGGGGTCGGAGAGCAGGGCGGTGAACTCCTCGATCAGCTCCTGGGGATCCAGTAGACCCTGGGCCCGGAGGGAGTGGTCGGGCAGCTCCTCCACCCCCAGCAGGATCACCCCGCCGTAGGAGTTGGCGAAGGCGGAGTAGGTCTCCCAGATGCTGTGGGGCAGGCCGCCGGTAGCCAGCTTGGCCTCCAGACGGTTGTTTTCCCGGTAATGGGGGATCTGACTGACGTCAAACATGAGCGCTTCTCCTTTCAGTGGTTCAGGAAGGCCTCCAGCTTGGCGCCGTCCTGATAGCCGTAACCGTACAGCCGGTCCATAGCCAGACCGTTGCGCTTCAGGGTGCTGATGCCGTCGATATCGGCGGGAGCCAGCAGCAGGGCCTTGCCCTGCATTTCCAGCTCAATGACTTCCTCCACCGCCTGGTTGTACCGCAGGTGACGCTGGAGCAGGGCCTCCAGCGCCTTGGGATAGGTGTGGAGAGCCAGCTGTGCCACATGGGGATGGCTGAGGGGCGGACGGCGGAAGTCCCGGGGGCGGGTGAGCAGGACGATGATCTTGTCGCAGCCGTCCTCCAGGGCCTTGCGATAGGGTACCGGGTCGGCCACGCCGCCGTCGAAATAGGGAATCCCGTCGATCCGGTAGGGACGGCAGGCAATGGGCAGGCAGCAGGAGGCCTTGACCACGGAGAAATCGTCCGGGTGGACGTCCGCCCGGGTAAAATAGCGGGCCATACCGGTCCGTGCGTCGGTAGCCACCGCCACATATTGGCTGGGATTGGCCTCAAAGGCGGCGTAGTCGATGGGGTCCTCCCCGTGGGAGTCACTGAGGGTGGAGTAGATGTAGTCCACATCCACATAGGAGCCGGTGGTCACGAAGTTGTGCAGGCTCATATACTCCCGGCGGTTGGCGTAGTTGGTGTAAAACCGGCGGTTGCGGCCCCGCTGCCCGGCCAGATAGGAGACCAGGTTGGCGCTGCCTGCCGAGACGCCCAGGCAGTAGTCCAGAGAAATATTGTGGTCCAGCAGATAGTCGTATACGCCCGCAGTGTAGATGCCCCGCATCCCGCCGCCCACGTCAATGATGCCTGTCATAAATTCCACCCCCTGCAGAATAGTAAAAAAGCCTTGAAACCAAATGGTTTCAAGGCTTTGTGGTGCGCGAGGCGGGACTTGAACCCGCACGTGCGTAATGCACACTAGAACCTGAATCTAGCGAGTCTGCCAATTCCACCACTCGCGCATATGGTGCGGATGACGGGACTCGAACCCGTACGGCCGTGGGCCACTAGCACCTCAAGCTAGCCAGTCTACCAGTTCCAGCACATCCGCAAAAACAGCCTGTCAAAAGACTGCTTGATTATTATAGCGGCCCAGGGAGCATTTGTCAACCTTGAATTCTCGCAAGCCCTGGGAAAAATTTTGGAGAAAGAGCAAAAAAACTGTTGACAAGTGGAAAGATGCGTGGTAATATAAATCTCGCGCTGAACGACAGCGCAAAACAAGATGCGCGAGTGGTGGAATTGGCAGACTCGCTAGATTCAGGTTCTAGTGTGCATTACGCACGTGCGGGTTCAAGTCCCGCCTCGCGCACCAACAAAAAGGACATCCGTAAGGATGTCCTTTTGTTTTTGTTTTAGTCAAAGGGAAGACGCGGTATCAACCGCGTCTTCCCTTTTTTGCTTGTCAGACTTTTTGAATGGAAATTTTGATCCGGTATTTAGGAAATGAAATCTTATCGCATACATTCTCCCGGGCGATGCGCTCCTCCCGAAAGACCGATAGACACAGCCCGATGAGAAACATGGCCAGCACCGTGTTAATATTGCTGGTGATGAGAGGAAAGGGGCTGCTGAGCAGGGTGAGGCCCAGGTTCCAGGCGATGCTGAACAGGGCCTGGAGGCACAGGGGGAGCAGGGTGGCCAGCACCACCGCCTTTCCCAGCTGGCTGCTCTGCCGCAGGCAGCGCAGCAGGATCCAGACCGCCAGCGTTGCGAAGGCCAGCACCACCAGCAGGAAAGGCAGCCAGCCCAGCCTATGAATCAGTGTGGTGAGAAAGTTGTCGGTGCCGGAGCCCGGTACTGATAGTGCATAGGGCCGGGAATCCGCTGAATTCCAGATTCCTTCTCCCAGCCATTTGGCCCCGGCAATGGCGTTTTGGATCTGGATGGCATGATATCCGACACCATCCGCGAACTGTTCCGGGTGGAAGGCTGCCGCCAGCCGGGCGGAGGCGTAGACGTCCCGGAAGGTATACCAGACTGTCCCGATGGCTGAAGCTCCGGCGCAGGCTGCCGTTACCCACAGAGTTTTCCAACGCCCAATGCCGAACCAGTCCTGCCAGGCCGCGATAAGCAGCACCAAAGTGCCCGTGGACAGCAGCAGGAGAGTGCCGAACAGGTAGGGGGCAGTCTGACAGAACCAAAACAGGGGGAAAACGCCCGCCATGGCAGCCAGCAGGCCGGGCCACCCCTTTTTCCGGCAGGCGTACACCCAGAAGGTGTAGGCCAGAGGGTAGAGCAGCACCACGCAGCGGAGGTAATAATGGACCCCGTTGGGCATCCGATGGGGGAGAACCAGCAGTAGAAAGCTGACGACCAGTGTGCCTAGGTAGACCCAGCCGCCCCGACGGCCCAGCCAACCGTAATCCAGAAAATACCCCACCAGCAGCGCGCCGCTGCCCAGAAGAAAGGCCAGGCCCGCCCGGTAGGGGTTGATTGCCATGTAATAGGCATCCCAGTCCGCCGTCAGCCACACCCGGAGGACGGTTCCGGCCAGAGCCAGCAGGATGGCCAAGGCCAGCAGACCCCATTGAGGCTTGGGCCGATGCATCCGGTCCAGCTCCGCCCCTACGGATACCGGGTCCCCCATTTCCGCCACCGCCATCGCCTCGGCGTCCTCATGGCCCTCGGCGGCAAAGGCGTCCCGCTGGTCCTCCAGATGGCGCTCCAACTCCCAGGTCACCACCGGCCGGGCCCGCCGCCAACGGATCTGCTCGGCCACCGCATCCAGATAGCCACGGATGGTATCAGGCTTCTCCACAGCAGATCCCTCCCTTCAGCACCCGCTGCACCGCCCGGGCGTATTCATTCCAGGACGCCTCTTTTTCCGCCAAGGCGGCATGACCATCCTCTGTCAGGTGGTAGTAGCGCCGGGGCTTTCCCGCAGCGGCCTCCTGCTCGTAGGCGGAGACCAGCCCCTTTTCCTCCAGTCCGTGGAGCAGGGGATAGAGGGTCCCGGCTTTCAGACGAAAGGTATCGTCAGACCGCTGCTTTAAGGTCTCAATCATCTGATAGCCGTACATGTCCTGCTCTTCCAGCAGCTTCATCACCAGCAGCGCCATACTGCCGCTGACCAGACTCCTGTCCAGTTCCATACCCAGCCTCCTATATATAGGTTATCGATATATTGGATTATATATCGGCGGCCTATATATGTCAAGGGAGTTGCGCCTTGTATTTTCATGGAAAATACCCTATAATATAAGAATCATTGACGGCGAAAGGTGAGATGTGCGTGGCAGGAGGCATCTTTAATCCGGAAAACGGATTTTACCAGGTGACAGGAAAAATCGTGGATCTGTTCCTGCTCAGCGTGTTCTGGCTGTTCTGCTCCATCCCGGTGGTGACCATCGGACCGTCCACTGCGGCCCTGTACAATACGGTGACCCGGTGCATCCGGGGCAACGAACGCAACAGCTGGGTCATGTTTTTCCGCACGTTCCGGGATAATCTGAAGGTAGGGGTGCTGACTACCCTGGTCATCCTGCCGGCGGGGGTGCTGCTGGTGTTCCTCCAGGGACTGCTGTACCAGACGGCTGTGGTGGGGCAGGCGGGGTATGTGCTCTATGTAGCCTATCAGATCTTCCTGCTGCTGCCGTTGGGGGCGCTGTGCTATGTGTTTCCCGTGCTGTCCCGCTTCACCTTCCGCACGGGAGGGCTGCTGCTCAACTGCTCCAAGCTGGCTATGGCTCACCTCCCCTCCACTGTGGGGATGGGGCTGCTGCTGGCTCTGTCTATCTGGATCTGTTCTTACATCCCGGTACTGGCCGCTGTTCTGCCGGCGGTGCTGGCCCTGTTTCATTCCTTTCCGCTGGAGCGGATCTTCCGCCCCTATATCCAGGCTCAGCGGGAGGAACAGCAAGAAGAGTAAAAAAGGAGACCGCCTCAAGGCGGTCTCCTTTTTTATCTTTATAATAATGTAGGGATCAGCTGGGCCAAAGCCTCAGCCAGTAGCCGGTGGCTGTCCCGGGTCAGGTGCATGTGGTCCACCTGGTTCTGCTCCAGTCCCAGCGTGTTGGCGTCCAGGAAGGCGCAGCCCAGCTCTTTGGCGGCGGCCCGGAACTGGCCGGGCAGCCGGAGGGACTTCTCCACGCAGCCCTGGCCCATCTCCTGAGCCACCGGAGAGCGCTCCACGCCCTTGCCGATGGCCAGGGGAGCGATCAGCAGGATGTTGGGACCCTTTTCTCCCCAGCAGTCGATGCTCTGGGCCTTCCGCACCAGCCGGGTCATACCCTTGCCGATGGCACAGGCGTTGGCGCTTAGCCGCTCCTTGGTGTCGTTGGTTCCCAGCATGATGACCAGCAGATCCACCGGGGCGTGGCTCTTCAGGCAGGGATAGAGGTAGGGGAGGGCGGGCATACCCTCCTCCACCGGGTCCTCAAAGACGGTGGTGCGGCCGGGCAGCCCCTCCTCCAGCACCAGATAATCCTGACCCAGCGCCCGCTGGAGCAGGCAAGTCCAGCGCTCCTCTTCTCCAAAGCGGAACTGGGGCGCGTCCGGGCTGTAGCCGTGGGTGTTGGAGTCTCCCAGGCAGACGATGTGCCGGCGCATCTTACTTCAGCTCGGGCAGGGAGGCGGCGGCCACGGACTGACCCACCCGGCGGGCCTTTTCGTCGGGCAGGGTGGGATTGATCTTGTCGGCGATCTCGGGGTACTCGTCGGCCAGCACGTTCTTGCAGGTCTCCAGGATGATGTCGCCGCCCTTGCCGGACATGACCCGGCCCAGCAGCAGCACGTGCTTGAAGCCGTAGAAGTGGTGGTACAGGGCCAGAGAGTGGCCCAGGTACACGCCGATGGAGCGGAAAATGGCCTCGGCGGGGGAGTTGGGCTGCTCCATGATCTTCTGGATCTCCTTCAGCTTCTGGGCGGGAGCCAGATCGGGGGAGAGGTTGATGCCGGCGGCGGGAGCCAGCTTGATGACGCCGTCCTGGGAGAAGTACTTCACGCCGCAGCCGATGTCGCCGGACCACTCGTCCTCCATGGCGTTGGGGTTCACATCCACCGGGGCGAAAGCCAGCTCGTTGAGCCAGCCGGTGATGTTGCCGTTTTCATCCACATAGCCCACAGCCTCGCTGGTACCCATGGCGATGCCCATGATGTTGTTTTCCTCCAGGCTCATGGCGCCGGCCAGAGCGGACACGTCACCGTCGTTGGCCACCACGTAGGGCACGTCGCCGAAGGTATCGGTGATGGCCCGGATGTAGATGTCCTTCACCTTGGCATCAAAGTCCTCCTTGGGTACCTTCAGGAACAGGGAGGCCACCATGGTGCGGTTCTCGATGTAAATGCCGGCGGAGGACACGCCTACCGCGTCCACACGAGGCATATGCTCGGCGGCGGACTTCAGGGCGGCCACGATGCCGTCATAGTGGTAGTCCGGATCGGCAGTGACCTTGGGATACCACACCACCTCTTCAGAGAACACAGGCTGGCCGTCGATGACGGCGGACACCTTCCGGTCGGAGCCGCCGGCGTCAAAGCCGATGCGGCAGCCGCCCAGGTGACGGCCTACCGCCTGGGGATTACTCTTCTCGGCGGGGACCGCGTCGCAGTACACCACCTCAAAGGGCTTCTCATACACGTTGGACATGAACTCGGCGTCAAAGGACCGCTTGCCGCCCACACAGTAGGTGGCCTTCATAGCCTCAAAGATCTCCTTGTCGCCGCTGATATATACCTTAAAACCACCCATGTACCACAGCATGGTCTTAATGAGGCGGTCCACATAGTACCGGTCGGCCTCAGCCATGTCGGGGGTGCCGTGGATAAAGGTCTTGTACACTGCCACCTCGCCGCCGGCCCGCTCCACTGCCAGGTCCAGAGGCTTTTTGGCGTCCTTCAGGAAGGATGCGCAGAATTTGCCCAGAGGGAGGAAGCCGGGGTCCAGCTCCGGCACATGCTTGACGGGCACTTCAATTCCCAGATGCTTCATAAGAGATCCTCCTTTAGTTTGTGAGAAACAAACAGCTTTCCTTGCTTATAGGCTACCAGTTTTTTTAAATCTGTCAAGCATATTTTCAGCGTTTTGAAAATTATTTTCTTTTTTCCCTTGACGGGGTGTGTGGCGGCGGGTATGATGAAGGCAGTGAGACCGGTTTTTTATTTTTGAAAGGTGGGTTTGATAAAAATGGATATGACTGCTCGCCTGCAAGGGCATCGGAAGTGGATCCAGGAGGAGCTGGAGCGCAGCGTTTCTTTCTGGCTGAAGAATGGTATGGACCTGGTGCACGGCGGTGTGTACACCTGTCTGGACCGGGAGGGCAAGGTGTTCTCCACTGACAAGAGCGTGTGGATGCAGGGCCGGTGCGCCTGGACGTTTGCCTATCTGTGCCACACCTACGGCGTGAAGGACGAGTGGCTGAACGCCAGCAAGAGTTGCCTGGATTTTATGGAGAAGTACTGCATCAACCGGGAAGCGGGCAACCGGATGTACTTCACCGTCACCGGGGACGGCAAGCCTCTCCGTCAGCGCCGCTACTGCTTCTCCGAGGGCTTTTATGCCATTGCCAACGCGGAGTACTACGGCGTCACCGGGGACAAGGAGTGCCTGGACCGTGCCCGGGCCGCCTATGACCTGATCTGGAACCTGAATCAGGGCCTGATCCAGGACCCCACCGGCATGGGTCCCAAGACCATCCCCGAGACCCGGTCCGGCCGTGCCCTGGCCAACCCCATGATCTACCTGAACATCACCTCCGTGCTGCGCCGGGTGGACCCCGAGCAGGAGGCTCTGTACAACGAGCGGGCCCAGCAGTGTGTGGACGAGATCTTCCGCTACCACTATAAGCCTGAGCTGGGCTGCACCCTGGAGAGCGTGGGTCCCAACGGTGAGTTCCGGGGCGACGTTACCGAGGGCCGTGTGGTCAACCCCGGCCACGACATTGAGTGCTCCTGGTTCCTGATGGAGGACGCCAACCGCAAGGGAGATAAGGACCAGCACGCCACCGCTGTGAAGATCTTCGACCAGGCCATCAATGCCGGCTGGGACTACGAGTACGGCGGACTGCTCTACTTTATCGACTGCCTGGGCCGTCCCCCCGAGGCCTATGAGCACGACATGAAGCTGTGGTGGCCCCATGACGAGATCCTCATTGCCTCTCTGATGATCTACCGCGACACCGGGGATGAGAAGTATCTTACCTGGTTCGAGCGCACCCTGGACTACTGCAAGGAGCACTTCTCCGATCCCGAGTACGGCGACTGGTACGGCTATCTCCGCCGGGACGGCAAGCCCACCATGCCCGCCTGCAAGGGTTCCACCTTCAAGGGTCCTTTCCACCTGCCTCGTATGCTCATCATGTGCGACCAGATGCTGGGGCAGCTGCTGAGCCGGGAGTAAGGTGGCGCTTATGCCCTTGAGTAATGTATTTGAGAAGATCAATACCGAGTACTATGAACTGACCAGCGCGGAGAAGAAGGTAGCCGACTACGCGGTGATCCACCAGCAGCGCACCCAGTTCATGTCCATCTCTGAACTGGCAGAGGAGGCGGGGGTGGCGGAAGCCACCATCTCCCGCTTCTGCCGCCGGCTGGGATACAAGGGCTACAGTGCCTTCAAGCTGGCCATTGCCAACGCCACTGCCGGGCGGAGCGAGCTGCCCGCCCGGGAGGATAAGCTGCTGCCTGCGGACAGCGTGCAGGAGATGGCCCGGAAGGTGTTCGACACCGATCTGGAGGCCATGAAGCAGACCCTGGAGCTGGTCCAGCCGGAGGCCATCCGCCGGGCGGCGGACATGGTGATCTCCGCCGGCCGGGTGCTGTGCATGGGACAGGGCGGGTCCATGATCCTGTCCCAGGAGTGCGCCCACCTGTTCAGCACCATTCAGATGAACTTTACCGCGGTGATGGATTCCCACCTCCAGGCCATCGCCGCCTCTCAGCTCACCCCCGGGGACGTGGTGATCTACTTCTCCTACTCCGGCTCCACCAAGGAGCTGCTGAAGAATGTGCGCATCATCCGGGAGCGGAAGGCCAGGCTGATCCTGGTGACCCGCTTCCCAAAGTCCCCCGGCGCCGCCTTTGCCGATGTGGTGCTCCAGTGTGGCTCCCGGGAGGGCCCGCTGCAGGGCGGATCGGTAGGTGCCCGCATCGCCCAGCTCTACCTGATCGACGTGCTCTTCGGCGAGGTGTGCCGCCGGGATCCGGAGGGCTGCCGCATCCGACAGGAACTGGTGGCTGAGGTGCTTTCTGACAAGCACATCTGACAGGGGCGAATTTGAAAGAAATTTGCAAATTTTCGTGAAAAGAAAAATTTTTTGAAACACTATTGACAAAACCTTTAGCGAACTGTACAATCTATACAACGGGTCCTTTGTAGGGAAGAAGCAATTTTATTAAAAATGAGGAGGATACGACAATGAACATGAAGAAACCCCTTGCCCTCCTGCTGGCTGCTGGCATGACCCTCGGACTGGCCTCCTGCGGCAACGGCACTCAGGGCAGCACCGAGTCCCCCGCGGCTGGCGGCGAGACCGGCGGCTCCAACACCGGCGCTATTGAGCTGAACCTGTGGTCCTTCAACATCGGCGGCTTCACCGACGCTGCTGCCTGGGAGCCCATCGTGGCTGCCTTCAACGAGGCCAACCCCGACATCAACGTGACCGTCACTCCCATCAACTATCAGGACGGCGACCAGAAGCTGACCACCGCCATCACCTCCAAGCAGGCTCCCGACATCATCTTTGAGGGTCCCGAGCGCATCGTGGGCAACTACGCTCGCAACGACCTGATGGTGGACCTGGGCGACCTGTGGGAGAGCGGCGGCTCTGACATCGCCGAGGGTATCTCCTCCGTGTCCCAGCTGGATGGTACTTACTACATGTATCCCCTGAGCGTTGCCGCCCACTGCATGGCCATCAACTATGAGGCCTTTGAGGCTGCCGACGCCCTGCAGTACATCGACGAAGAGACCCGTACCTGGACTACCGACAACTTCGTGAAGGCTATGGAGGCCATCCGTGACGCCTCTGCTGCCGGCACCATCAACATCACCGTGCCCGGCATCATCTACTGCGGCGCCCAGGGCGGCGACCAGGGCACCCGCGCTCTGGTGAACAACCTGTACTCCGACTACTATGTCACCGAGGACGGCAGCTCCTACAACGCCAACAGCGAGAACAACGTGAAGGCCCTGCAGCTGCTGCAGAGCATGGTGAACAACAAGTCCATTTCCGCCAACGCCAGCTTCGCCGCTGCCGACGAGCTGCAGGCTTTTGCCAACCAGACTTGTGCTGTCACCTTCTGCTGGAACTACTCCAACTACACTCAGTATGCTGAGCAGACCCAGTTCACTCCCTTCGCCATGGCTTTCCCCTCTGACGACGGCGAGCCCGAGCTGGAGATGGCTGGCCCCTACGGCTTCGGCGTGTTCGACAACGGCGACGAGGCTAAGATCGAGGCCGCCAAGAAGTTCATCGACTTCGTGTGCAACGACCAGACCACCGGCGTTGAGGCTGTGAAGACCACCGGCTTCTTCCCCGTGCACTCCGAGTGGGGCGACGTCTATGCCGACGCTGAGGACGCCGATCTGCGCGCTCCCTTCGCTCTGATGAGCAACTATCTGGGCCGTTACTACAACCTGACCGGCGGCTGGACTGAGCAGCGCGCTCTGTGGTGGCCCATGCTCCAGGCGATCATGACCACCGGTGCCGACGCCCAGACTGCGGCTGACGACTTTGTGCAGCAGGCCAACGCCAACATCGGCTGATCCTGACCGTTACGGTCTGACATCAAGCAAGAATGTTGTGCCCGCTCCCTGTGAGGGGGCGGGCACAGCTTTTTATCCCGGTGTGAATCCCGGGAAAGCGAGACTACGTTGAAAGAGGGGAGAGACTCATGGCGCAAAACACCGCAGCGGCTCCGGCCAAGCGGAAGCCGAAAAAGGAAAAGCGTTCCCAGTTCTCCGGCATGAGCAAGGCATTGGTCCGGAGAGAAACCATTTCCGCTTACCTGTTCCTGCTGCCCAGTCTGATTTTCTTTGTGTCCTTCGTGGTGGTACCCATGTTCATCTGCGTGTTTTACAGTTTCACGGAGTATGGCCTGGGCGGCATCAAGGGCTTTGCCGGACTGGACAACTACATCAAGCTGTTTAACGATCCCATTTTCCACCGGGGCTTCCTGAACACGGTGCTCATCGTACTGGTGGCGGTGCCCACAGTCACCGCCTTCTCCCTGTGGGTGAGCTCCGCGATTTACAAAATGCACTCTGTGCCCCGCTCCTTCTTCCGCTGTGTATTCTACCTGCCGGTGGTTACCGGCTCCGTGGCTATCACCGTGGTATGGAAGTGGATCCTCCATCCCTACTATGGCATACTCAATCAGCTGACCGGCACCAAGGGCTTTGACTGGCTGGGCACTTCGTCCACCGCCATTTGGTTCATCATTCTGATCCTGTTCACCACCTCCATCGGCCAGCCCATCGTGCTGTACGTGGCGGCTCTGGGCAACGTGGACCAGTCCCTGGTGGAAGCGGCTCAGGTGGACGGCGCCACCAAGCTCCAGGTGTTCTGGAAGATCAAGTGGCCCCAGATCCTGCCCACCACGCTGTATGTGCTGGTCATCACCACCATCAACTCCTTCCAGTGCTTCGCTCTGATCCAGCTGCTGACCAAGGGCGGACCGCTGAATTCCACCATGACCATCATGTATCAGGTATACGATACCGCATACCGGCTCAACGATCTGGGTTACGCCAACGCCATCGGCGTGATTCTGGCCATCATCATTGCCATCTTCTCGGCCATCCAGTTCAAGCTGGTCAAGACAGACTAAGGGGGGAGTGAGAGAACATGAAAGCGAAAAATACGGATCTGAGCGGCACTTCCACCGGCTACAAGGTATTTTCGGCGGTGGTGCTGATCCTGTTGGCCATCTTCTTCCTGTTCCCCCTGTACTGGATCGTGACCGGTTCCTTCAAGAACAAGATCGAGATCAATGCCAACTATCCCATCTGGTTCCCTCAGGAGCCTACCATGGACAACTATGCGCGGCTGTTTGAGCATCCCGCGTTCCATTGGCTGTTCAATATCATCTTCATCTCCGCCATGGCTATGATCCTCACCTGCCTCACCGCCGCCCTGGCCGGCTACGCTCTGGGCAAGAAGCGGTTCTATGGCCGGGGCATCCTGTTTACCATCATCATCTGCGCCATGGCCCTGCCCAAGCAGGTCATCGTGATCCCCCTGCTGCAGGAGATGACTTTCTTCCACATGAACGACAACCTGTGGGCCGTGATCCTGCCCACCGTTGGCTGGCCTTTCGGTGTCTTCCTGATGAAGCAGTTCTCCGAGACCATCCCCAACGAGATCCTGGAGGCTGCCCGCGTGGACGGTGCCGGTGAGCTGCGCACCTTCTTCAGCGTGGTGTTCCCCATGATCAAGCCGGGCATCGGCGCGCTGGCCATCTTTACCTTCGTCAACACCTGGAACGATTACTTCCTCCAGCTGGTCATGCTCACCAGCGACACGAACTGGACCCTGCCTCTGGCCATCGCCAACCTGCAGGGCGAAATGTCCAGCGACTTCGGTCTGATCATGGCCGGTGCGGCCCTGGCCGCCATCCCCATCGTGGTGGTGTTTATCGCCTTCCAGAAGTACTTCACCCAGGGCATCGCCATGGGCGCAGTCAAGGGCTGATCCCTTTCTTTGTGTGTTGTTTTTAACTTTTTTGAGAGAAGGAATATATCATGAGCGATCTGAAAAAGTACCAGGGCGTAATCCCCGCCTTCTATGCCTGCTATGACGAGGCCGGCAACATCTCCCCCGAGGGTGTCCGTGCCCTGACCCGCTACCTCATCGACAAGGGCGTCAACGGCCTGTATGTGGGCGGCTCCTCCGGTGAGTGCATCTACCAGAGCGTGGCTGAGCGCAAGGTGGTACTGGAGAACGTGATGGCTGAGGCCAAGGGCAAGGTGGTCATCATTGCCCATGTGGCCTGCAACAACACCGCCGACTCCTGTGAGCTGGCCGCCCATGCCGAGAGCCTGGGCGTGGACGCCATCGCCGCCATCCCTCCCATCTACTTCCACCTGCCTGAGTACGGCATTGCCCAGTACTGGAACGACATCTCCGCCGCCGCTCCCAATACTGACTTCGTCATCTACAACATCCCCCAGCTGGCCGGCGTGGCCCTCACTCCCTCTCTGCTGGCTGAGATGAAGAAGAATCCCCGGGTCATCGGCGTGAAGAACTCCTCAATGCCCGTCCAGGACATCCAGATGTGGCGTGACGCCGGCGTGCTGGTTTTCAACGGTCCCGACGAGCAGTATGTCTCCGGCCTGGCCATGGGCGCCTGCGCCGGCATCGGCGGCACCTACGCCGTCATGCCCGAGCTCTTCCTGAAGGTGTATGAGCACTTCCAGAAGGGCGAGATGGAGCCCGCCCGTGAGATCCAGAACGACATCTGCCGCATCATCTACAAGATGTGCTCTGCCCACGGCAACCTGTATGCCGTGATGAAGGCTGTCCTGGCCAAGAACGGTGTGAACTGCGGTTCCGTCCGCAAGCCCATGCCCGGCCTGATCGACAGTGACGCCGCCGTGGTAGACGAGGCCGCCGCCATGATCGCCGCCGCCATCGCCAAGTACTGCTGAATATAGGAGAAGATCGGTATGCGTATTTATCAATCGGAAGATTACAATGCCATGAGCCGTCGGGCGGCCAACATCATCTCCGCCCAGGTGATCTATAAGCCCGACTGCGTGCTGGGTCTGGCTACCGGCGGTACTCCTGTGGGTACTTATAAGCAGCTGGTGGACTGGTACAAGAAGGGCGACCTGTCCTTCGCCGAGGTCCGGTCCGTGAACCTGGACGAGTACCTGGGCCTGTCTCCCCACCATGAGCAGAGCTACCGCTACTTCATGCAGGACAATCTGTTTAACCACATCGATATCAAGCCGGAGAACACCCATGTGCTCAACGGTCTGGCTAAGGACCCCAACGCCGAGTGTGCGGCCTACAACAAGCTGATCCAGGACCTGGGCGGCATTGATCTGCAGCTGCTGGGTATGGGCCACAACGGCCACATCGCCTTCAACGAGCCCGGCGACGACTTCGGCCTGGAGACCCACGTGGTCACCCTCACCGACCGCACCATCGACGCCAACACCCGCTTCTTTGATAGCCGGGACGACGTGCCCCGTCACGCCCTGAGCATGGGCATCAAGAACATCATGAATGCCCGGCGGATCCTGATGGTGGTCAGCGGCGAGGACAAGGCGGACGCGGTGGTGAAGGCCTTTGCCGGCCCGGTGACCAAGGATGTGCCCGCCTCTGTGCTGCAGCTCCATCCCGACGTGACCCTGGTGGCTGACAAGGCCGCCCTGAGCAAGCTGGTGGAAGCGGGTGTGCCCGTATGCGGATAACCGGCGGTCAGGTTTTCGACCTGCATGAGGGGTTTGTCGAGCGTGACGTGTGCTTTGACGGCCGTCTCCTTTCCAACTCCAGTGACGACGGCCAGAGCTATGACGCTTCCGGCTGCTACGTGATCCCCGGCCTCACCGACCTGCACTTCCACGGCTGCAAGGGGTATGATTTCTCCGATGCTGACCCGAAGGGATTGGAGGTCATGGCTGAGTATGAGCTGTCCCGGGGCGTGACCCAGATCTGCCCCGCCGGCATGACTCTGCTGGAGGAGCAGTTGACAAAGGTGTGTCAGGTGGCCGCCGCCCACAAGGAGGCCGACAAGCCCGGTGCTGCCCTGTGCGGTATCAACCTGGAGGGACCCTTCCTCTCCATGGCCAAGAAAGGCGCCCAGAACGGCGCCTGGCTCCACGCTCCCGACGTGGCCATGTTCCGGCGGCTGATGGCCGCCTCCCACGGTCTGGTGAAGCTGGTGTCTCTGGCTCCCGAGGAGCCCGGCGCCATGGAGTTTGTGGAGGCTGTGGAAGGGGAGGTCACGGTATCCCTGGCCCATACCACGGCAGACTATGACACCGCCATGGAGGCCTTCCGGCTGGGTGCCCGCCAGGTGACCCACCTGTTCAACGGCATGCCTCCTTTCAGCCACCGCGCTCCCGGCGTGGTAGGCGCCGCCCTGGATACTCCCCTGTGCAAGGTGGAGCTGATCTGCGACGGCGTCCATATCCACCCCTCTGTGGTGCGGGCGGTGTTCAAGATGTTTGGTCCCAAACGGGTCATTCTGATCTCCGACACCATGCGGGCCGCCGGTATGCCAGACGGCGACTACACCCTGGGCGGTCAGGACGTGACCGTGAAGGGCAAGCACGCCACCCTGGCCGACGGCACCCTGGCCGGCTCGGTGACTGATTTGATGAATTGTATGAAGACCGCGGTGTCCTTCGGCATCCCCCTGGCGGACGCGGTGCGGGCGGCGGCGGTGAACCCCGCCAAGGCCATCGGCATCTTCAGCCGTGCAGGCAGCCTGGAGCCCGGCAAGCGGGCCAACGTGGTCATTCTGGACAAAAATCTGGACGTCAAGGACGTCTTTTTCCGCGGCAAGCTGGTGAGCCGCTGAAGCACGACCCCCAAATCAGGCCTCCCGGCCCTACTCCATTCCCATAGGGCCGGGGGAGCTGTCAAAAAGGAGGAAAAACCGCCGGCCGGCGGTGCGGCAGTGTGGAGACCTGCCGTAAAGTCCCCGGGGTAACCACTCCCCGGCGGGCGAGAGGGTATTTGCGGAGGCATTGCCCTTACGGCCAAGGAATATGGCAACGGTATCTCTGAAGGGTATCAAGAAGATCTATGACAACAAGGTGACCGCCGTCCACGACTTCAACCTGGAGATCGCGGACAAGGAATTCATCGTGCTGGTAGGCCCCTCCGGCTGCGGCAAGTCCACCACCCTGCGGATGGTGGCCGGCCTGGAGGACATCTCCGAGGGCGACCTGATCATCGGCGGCAAGCGGATGAACGACGTGGAGCCCAAGGACCGGGACATCGCCATGGTGTTCCAGAGCTACGCCCTGTATCCCCACATGACCGTGTATGAGAACATGGCCTTTGCTCTGAAGCTGCGGAAGGTGCCCAAGGACGAGATCGACAAGAAGGTGCGGGAGGCCGCCGCCATCCTGGACATCACCCAGTACCTGGACCGCAAGCCCAAGGCTCTGTCCGGCGGCCAGCGGCAGCGTGTGGCCATCGGCCGCGCCATCGTCCGTGATCCCCAGGTGTTCCTGATGGACGAACCTCTGTCCAACCTGGACGCCAAGCTGCGTAACCAGATGCGTGCCGAGATCATCAAGCTGCGCCAGCGCATCAACACCACCTTCATCTACGTGACCCACGACCAGACCGAGGCCATGACCCTGGGTGACCGCATCGTCATCATGAAGGACGGCTTCATCCAGCAGATCGGCACCCCCCAGGAGGTGTTCGACCGTCCTGCCAACCTGTTTGTGGCTGGCTTCATCGGCTCTCCCCAGATGAACTTCTTTGACGGCACCCTGTCCAAGCAGGGCGGCAAGTACCAGATCACCGTGGGCGAGGCCACCATGGAGCTGTCCGACAAGGCTCAGGCCATCCTCACCGAGAAGGAAGTGGGCGACATGGCTGTGACCGTGGGCGTCCGTCCCGAGCACATCTCCTTCGCTCCCAGCGCCGGTTCCCACACCATCTCCAGCAAGGTGGACGTGTCCGAGATGATGGGCAGCGAGGTCTACCTCCACGTCAGCGCCGTGGGCAGAGATGTGGTGCTGCGGGTGCCCACCGTGGACCTGCCCGAGGAGCATCGCGCCGGTATCCCCTACGGTACTGAGATCAACTTCACCTTCCGTCCGGAGCTGATCCATCTGTTCAACCCCGAGACCGAGCTCAATCTGCTCTACTAAGAGAATCAAAAAGCTCCGCGGACCAGTTCAGGTCCGCGGAGCTTTTTTAATTATTCCGGATCCACCGGGTCCACCTCGACAGGGTGTATCTTGCGGTACTCCTTGGTCCAGCGGGAGAGCTGGAACAGGGTCCACAGGTCGGCGGCGCCGGAGTAGAGCAGAGAGATGCCGATGAGCCGCACCAGCGTGGTGCCCGCCAGCATGGGACGGAATACCACCACCAGGCCCAGGACCACGGTGATAAGGGAGAGGATCAGGTAGAGCGTCCAGCCCATGTGCTCCATCCGCCGCAGCTCCAGAGCCCGCATCAGGTTGAGCAGTCCGTCGATCAGGATATAGATGCCCAGAATGACGGTGAGGATGCTCTGAAACAGGGAGGGCTGGAACAACAGCACCGCGCCCACGGCGGCGGCCACGATGCCTAGCAGCAGGGTGAGAAAGCTGCCCGCCGTCCGCGTCTCCTCCCGGCAGAAGCCGACGATGGAGATCACACCGTAGAACAGCAGAATACCGCCGGTGAGGTAGCACAGTACATCCATGACGGTGGTGGGCCACACCAGCAGGATCACGCCCAGAAGTACATAGAGAACGGAGAGCAGTACAAAGCTGACGCTGAGATTTTTCAGTCGGTCTCGCATGGAACAGACCTTCCTTTCTTGTGGGCCGGAGGTTTTACTGCCAGTCCTTGCATACATCGATCCAGCCGGCGCTATTGGCCAGCTGGGCCAGCTCGTCGCAGTTGAGCTTCACCGCGGAGGCTGCGTTGCCGGCGGCGGGATAGATGGTATCGAACCGCTGGAGGGATACGTCCAGATAGGCGGTAACGTTGGGATGGGTAATGGCGAAGGGGCACACACCGCCGATGGTGTGGCCGGTGAACTCCACCACCTGGTCGGGGGTGAGCATGGTGGCCTTGTGGTGGAACTGGGCCTTGAACTTGGAGTTGTCGATCTTGGCGTCTCCGGCGCAGACGATCAGGATAGCCCCGTCCTCGTGGACGAAGGAGAGGGTCTTGGCGATGTGGGCGGGCTCACAGCCCACCGCCTGGGCGGCCAGCTCTACCGTGGCGCTGGACACGTCGAACTCCCGGATGCGGTCCTCGTAGCCCCGCTCCCGCAGGTAGGCCCGGCAGGCTTCAATAGACATGGCTCACTTGCCTCCCTTTTTGGCTTCTGCCTTGGCCAGGAAGCGATCTACGGTGATGATAAACCGCTCGTGGGTGCCGCCGCCGATGGCGCCGGCCTCGTCAAAGGCCTTGACGGAGAAGGTGAGCTTCTTGCCCTCTACAGCGGTGAGCTCAGCCTCCGCCCACACCTTCATGCCCACAGGGGTGGCGGCGTCGTGAGTGACGTCCAGCTTGGTGCCCACGGTGCCCTGACCCTCCTCCAGATGGGCCTGCACGGCGTTGACGGCGGCGTTTTCCATCAGGGCGATCATGTACGGGGTGGCGAACACAGGCACCAGGCCGCTGCCCACGGCAGCGGCGGTGTTCTGCTCGGTGACCACAGTCTCCGCCTTACCCTTGCATCCAACAGTGAGAGACATATGCGTTCAAACTCCTTTCGATTCCAGCATCCGTTTCAGATATTGCCCGGTATAGCTCTCCGGACAGGCAGCCACTTCCTCGGGAGTGCCCGTGGCCACGATAGTACCGCCGCCGGAGCCGCCCTCGGGGCCCAGGTCAATGATGTGGTCGGCGGTTTTGATGACATCCAGGTTGTGCTCGATGACCACCACCGTGTTGCCCACATCCACCAGCTTCTGGAGCACTTCAATGAGCTTGTGGACGTCGGCGGTGTGCAGGCCGGTGGTAGGCTCGTCCAGAATATAGATAGTCTTGCCAGTGGAGCGCTTGGCCAGCTCGGTGGCCAGCTTCACACGCTGGGCCTCGCCGCCGGACAGCTCCGTGGAAGGCTGGCCCAGCTTCACATAGCTCAGGCCCACCTCATAGAGGGTGTGGAGCCTGTTGTACAGCTTGGGCAGGTGCTCGAAGAAGGGGAGGGCCTCCTCCACCGTCATGTCCAGCACCTCGTAGATGTTCTTGCCCTTGTACCGCACCTCCAGAGTCTCCCGGTTGTACCGCTTGCCCTTGCATACCTCGCAGGGCACGTAGATATCGGGCAGGAAGTGCATCTCGATCTTGATCAGACCGTCGCCCTGGCAGGCCTCACACCGGCCGCCCCGGACGTTGAAGGAGAACCGGCCGGGGCCGTAGCCTCTGGCCTTGGCGTCGGGGGTGGAGGCAAACAGGTCCCTGATATCGTTGAACAGCCCCGTATAGGTGGCCGGGTTGGAACGGGGGGTGCGGCCGATGGGGGACTGGTCGATGTCGATGACCTTGTCCAGATACTCCTCGCCCTCGATGGCGGCGTGCTTGCCCGCCCGTGTCTTGGCCCGGTTCAGGTCGGCGGCCAGCCGCTTATAGAGGATCTCGTTGACCAGGGAGGATTTGCCGCTGCCGGACACGCCGGTGACGCAGGTGAAGGTGCCCAGAGGGATGGATACGTCCACGTTCCGCAGGTTGTTTTCCGCCGCTCCCTTGACGGTGAGGAAGTGGCCGTTGCCCTTCCGCCGCTCTGTGGGGATGGGGATCTGCTTCCGGCCGGACAGGTAGTCGCCGGTGATGGAGCCGGGGGTGTTCATCACCTCTTCGGCGGTGCCGCAGGCCACCACCTGACCGCCGTGGACGCCGGCGCCCGGTCCGATATCCACGATATAGTCGGCCTGACGCATGGTATCCTCGTCGTGTTCCACCACCAGCAGGGTGTTGCCCAGGTCCCGCAGGTGCTTCAGAGTGTCCAGCAGCTTGTCGTTGTCCCGCTGGTGCAGGCCGATGGAGGGCTCGTCCAGGATATAGAGCACCCCCATCAGGGAGGAGCCGATCTGGGTAGCCAGCCGGATGCGCTGGCTCTCGCCGCCCGACAGGGTGGCGGCCGCTCGGCTCAGGGTCAGGTATTGCAGACCCACGCTCTGGAGGAAACCCAGACGGTTCTTGATCTCCTTCAGGATGCGGTCGGCAATGAGCATCTTCTGCTCCGACAGCTCCAGATGGTCGATGAAGTCCAGGGCGTCGGTCACCGACTTGCGGCAGAACTCGTCGATGTTGAGGCCTCCCACGGTGACCGCCAGAGCCTCCTTCCGCAGCCGCTTGCCGCCGCAGTCGGGGCAGGGCCGCTCACTCATGCAGTCCTCCAGGTCCCGGCGCATGGCGTCGGACTGGGTCTCCTTGTAGCGGCGCTCCAGGTTGTTGATGATGCCCTCAAAGGGCTGCATCAGGGTGCCGTGGCCGTTGGCGCGGTCGTAGGTCAGCTTCAGCTTTTCTCCCTTGGTGCCGTAGAGGATAATGTCCATGATCTCCTCCGGCAGGTCCTTCACCGGGGTGGTGAGCTTGAAGCCGTATTTTTTGGACAGGGCCTCAAAATACATCCGGGAGATGGAGTCCCCCTTGATGTTGTTCCAGCCGGAGGCGGTGATGGCGCCATCCAGAATGGACAGCTCCTTGTTGGGGATGATGAGGTCGGGGTCCACCTTCAGTTGGGCGCCCAGGCCGGTACAGGTGGGGCAGGCGCCGAAGGGGTTGTTGAAGGAAAACATCCGGGGAGAGAGCTCCTCAATGGAGATGCCGCAGTCCTCGCAGGCGTAGTTCTGGGAGAACAAAATGTCCCGGTCCTCGCCCACGATGTTGATGACCACCAGGCCGCCCGCCAGGTTGGAGGCCACCTCCACGCTGTCGGTGAGGCGGCGGGCGATATCCTCCTTGATGACCAGACGGTCCACCACGATCTCGATGTTGTGCTTCTTGTTCTTGTCCAGCTCAATGGCCTCGGTGAGGTCGTACAGGGACCCGTCCGCCCGAACCCGGACATAGCCGGACTTCCGGGCGTCCTCGAAGATCTTCTGATGGGTGCCCTTCTTACCCCGCACCACCGGCGCCATCACCTGGATGCGGGTGGCCTCCGGAAGGGCCAGCACCTGGTCGATGATCTGGTCGATGGTCTGCTGCTTGATCTCCTTGCCGCACTTGGGGCAGTGAGGTGTGCCTACGCGAGCCCACAGCAGACGGAGGTAGTCGTAGATCTCAGTGACGGTGCCTACGGTGGACCGGGGGTTTTTGGAGGTGGTCTTCTGGTCGATGGAGATGGCGGGGGACAGACCGTCGATATAGTCCACGTCGGGCTTCTCCATCTGCCCCAAAAACATCCGGGCGTAGGAGGACAGGGACTCCACATACCGGCGCTGTCCTTCGGCATAGATGGTGTCAAAGGCCAAGGAGGACTTGCCGCTGCCGGACAGGCCGGTGAGCACCACCAGCTTGTCCCGGGGAATGTCCACGTCGATATTCTTTAAGTTGTTGGCCCGTGCGCCTTTGACGGAAATATGGTCCAGCATAAATGAGGAACTCCTTTAAACGATCAATAACCGAACAGCTTGGCCACGTCGGCCAGCATATCGCGAATGGGCAGATTATAGGGGCAGCGCTTCTCGCAGGCGCCACACTGGACGCAGGAGCCGGCGTGATACTGCAGCGCCTTGTACCGGGCCACGGCCCAGTCGGCCAGCCCGTACTTGCGTGCGTAGTTGGCCATCAGGAAATTCTGAGGGATGTCGATGCCGGTGGAGCAGGGGGCGCAGTAGCCGCACCGGCGGCAGAACTGGGTGCCCAGCTCTCTGCGGACGGCGGCGCACTGCTCCATCTCCTCCTGGGACAGAGGAGTGGTCAGGTCCACCGCGGCGTTGCGGTCCACCTCTTCGGGGGAACCCATGCCGGGAATGGAGATATCGATGACGCCGGAGGCGGCGATGTACCGCAGGGCCAGCTTCCAGTCGTCCAGATTGCCGCCGGCCATGGGCTTCATGGCGATGGTGGCAATGCCCTTCTCCCGGGCCAGAGCCAGGGTGTCCCGGCCCTGATCCTCCACGATGTTAAAGGGGAACATGACGGTCTCGATCTTGTCGGCGTACTGCTCCACCAGGATCTTCATGGCGTCGGCGCTGTGGCAGGTGACGCCGATGTGGCCGATCTTCCCAGCGGCCTTGGCCTCCTCCAGAGCGGCGTAGGCACCGTCGGGACCGAAGGCCTTTTCAAAGTCCTTTTGCTGGAGATTGTGGAGCTGATAAATGTCGATATAGTCGGTGCGCAGGTTCTTCAGGCTGGTCTCTACGTCTTTGGCCATGCCCTCCTTGTCCCGGACCATGCTCTTGGTGGCCAGAATGAACTTGTCCCGGCGGCCTTCCAGAGCGGTGCCCAGATACTCCTCGGACACGGTGTAGCCCCGGGCGGTGTCAATATAGTTGATGCCACACTCCTCCAGCTTGTCCACCACTGCCACCGTGTTGGCGGCGTCGGCACGCTGGATGGGAATGCCGCCGAAGGAAATGACGGCGGCCTTGAGACCAGTTTTACCTAAGGTGACGTAATTCATGTGGAAAACCTCGCTTGTTAGAATCTATATGGGCCAAACGCGCAGGCCCAAAATATAAAAAGGAATAGACATCACAAAAAATGTGAAGGTGACCATGGCCTGTGATATCAGTGCCTGCGGGGTGGGCTCCACGGCCTCCGGGTCCTCCACCCAGAAGGACATCCGGCACAGGAGGAAGGGGTGGAAAAACCAGATGCCCAGGCCGGCGATGGCGGCAAAAAGGGTGCCGATGGCCCAGAGCCAGGGTTCGCCCCGGTGATGGTCCGGCTCCGGTGCGGCGGAAAAGCGGCGGATATCCCCGGCGGTTGGGGCGTGAGGGTCCTGACTTTCGGGTGGTTCCTCGCCCGGGGCATAGGGACCATAGACGGTATCTCCCCAGCGGTAGATGACGGTGCCGTCGGATTCCACCGTCAGAACGGCGGCCGCTCCGTCCACCTTTGCGATGTAGACGGTGTTTTCCCCATCTGTGGAGCGGGAAAACATGGTGTCCTGATATTCCAGATAGTAAAAACGCCCCAGGATCAGATAGAGGATGGAGAACAGCAGAACCATCCCCGCCAGCAGGATCATCAGGACTTTTCGCACCTTCTGAAACATACTGCACTCCTCCTCAACGCTTCCGTCGGCTTTACTGTCCCCGCAGCTCGATAATGCGGTCCCGGAGTACGGCAGCGTACTCGAATTCCAGCCGCTTGCTGGCCTCCCGCATTTCTTTTTCCAGCTTGGCGATGGCGGCCTCCTTCTCCTTCTTGGACAGGGCTTTCTTGGAGTGAGGCAGTTCCTCCTTGTCCTCCGACAGGTCGATGACGTCCCGGACAGACTTGATGACCGTCTTGGGTACGATGCCGTGCTCCTTGTTGAAGGCGTCCTGTTTGGCGCGGCGGCGCTCAGTTTCGTCGATGGCCCGGCGCATGGAGGGGGTGATGGAGTCAGCGTACATGACCACCAGACCCTGGGCGTTTCGGGCTGCCCGGCCGATGGTCTGGATCAAAGAGGTTTCAGAGCGGAGGAAGCCCTCCTTGTCGGCGTCCAGAATAGCCACCAGGGACACCTCCGGCAGATCCAGACCCTCACGCAGCAGATTGATACCCACCAGCACGTCGAAAGTGCCCAGCCGCAGGTCCCGGATGATCTCCATCCGCTCGATGGTGTCGATATCGTGGTGCATGTAGCGAACCTTGATGCCGGCGTTGGTGAGGTAGGCGGTGAGGTCCTCCGCCATCTTTTTGGTGAGGGTGGTGACCAGCACCCGCTCTTTCCGGGCGGTGCGCTCGTTGATCTCCCCGATCAGGTCGTCGATCTGACCCTCCACCGGCCGCACCTCGATCTTGGGGTCCAGAAGGCCGGTGGGGCGGATGACCTGCTCCACGATCTGACCGGAGCGCTCCCGCTCGTACTCGCCGGGGGTGGCGGACACGTACACCACCTGGTTGAGCCGCTTCTGGAACTCCTCAAATTTCAGGGGCCGGTTGTCGAAGGCGCAGGGGAGGCGGAAGCCGTAATCCACCAGACTGGTCTTCCGGGCACGGTCGCCGTTGTACATGGCCCGCACCTGGGGTAGGGTCACGTGGCTCTCGTCGATGAACAGGACAAAATCCTTGGGGAAATAGTCCAGCAGGGTGTGAGGGGGCGACCCGGCGGGCCGGCCCTCGATCACCCGGGAGTAGTTCTCAATGCCGGTGCAGTAGCCCAGCTCCTGCATCATCTCCACGTCGTACATGGTGCGCTGCTTGATACGCTGGGCCTCAATGAGTTTGTTTTCCTTCTCGAAGAAGGCCACCCGCTCCTCCAGCTCCTTGTAGATCTCCTGGACGGCGGCGTCCATCTTCTCCTTGGGGGTGACGTAATGGGTGGCGGGCCAGATGGGGATGGTGTTCAGCCGCCGGATGGGGGCGCCGGTGACCACGTTGATCTCGCTGATCCGGTCGATCTCGTCCCCGAAAAACTCCACCCGGATGGCGGAATCCTTCCAGTAGGCGGGGAAAATCTCCACTGTGTCTCCGCGGACCCGGAACATGTTGCGCTCGAAGGCGATGTCGTTGCGCTCGTAGCGGATGTCCACCAGCTTTTTCAGCAGTTCGTCCCGCTCCATGGTGGCTCCCACCCGCAGGGAGACCATCATCTTGGCAAAGTCCTCCGGCTCGCCCAGACCGTAGATGCAGGACACCGAGGACACCACGATCACGTCCCGCCGCTCCATCAGGGAGGCGGTGGCCGCCAGACGCAGCCGGTCGATCTCCTCATTCACCGCCGAATCCTTTTCAATAAAGGTGTCGGTGTGGGGGATATAGGCCTCGGGCTGGTAGTAGTCGTAATAGGACACGAAGTATTCCACCGCGTTGTTGGGGAAAAACTCCTTGAACTCGGCGCACAGCTGGGCGGCCAGGGTCTTGTTGTGGGCCAGCACCAGGGTGGGGCGCTGCACCGCCTCGATGACTTTGGCCATGGTGAAGGTCTTGCCCGAGCCGGTGACACCCAGCAGGGTCTGCTCGTCCAGACCGTTCTCGATACCCGCCGCCAGAGCGGCGATGGCCTCAGGCTGATCGCCTGCCGGCTGATATTCACTGACTACTTCAAATTTTGGCATACCATCACCTCGCGTTCCTATTCTACCAAAACAAATGTTCTATTTCAACCAATAATTTCAGGGCCGGTAAAAGCCGCTGTCCCGGAGGGACACCATGTCGTCGTCCACGAAAATCAGGTGGTCCACCAGCGCCACGCCCAGGGTGCTCAGGATGGGAGCCAGGCTGTTGGTGGTGGCCACATCGTCGTCAGAGGGGAAGGCGATGCCTGAGACATGGTTGTGGGCCAGCACCACCGCCGAGGCGTTGAGGGACAGGGCGGCCTCTGCGATGAGCCGGGTGGTGACGTTGACCGCGTTCACGTTGCCCTCTCCCAGCTTGCGGATGCCCAGCACCTTGTGCTTGCCGTCCAGGCAGAGCAGGCACAGCATCTCGTTCCGCGCCCCGAAGAAGTAGGGCCGCAGCAGGGTGTAATAGTCCCGGGAATTCCGGGCGGTGTCGTCCACCTGGGTGCGGACGGTGAGATAGCGGCCGGAAAACTCCTTTACCGCCTTGAACAGGACGGCGGCGTGCTCTCCCACACCCTTCACCTTCTGAAGCTCCTCCGGCGTGGCGTCCAGTATCCCGGCCAGGGAGCCAAAGTGGTCGATCAGCTCGTGGGCCAGGGGATTGGTGTCACTGCGGGGGTTGGCGTAGAAGAGCAGCAGCTCCAGCAGCTTGTGGTCGGGAAAAGAGTCCGGCCGGGCCAGAAATTCAGTTTTCAGCCGCTGACGGTGGCCGTCGTGGGTGCCCATGGCCGGACCTCCTTTCCACGCAACATTACCGGGCGCCGTACTCCTTCAGGTAGGCTTCCATTTTGCCCTTCATCTCGTCGTCGATATACACCTTGCCGTCGATCTCCTTGTTGTGGAGGAAGGCAATGATCTCCTTCACGGTGACGATGGGGTAGACGGCGATGCCGTAGTCCTCACGCAGCTCGTCCAGAGTGGAGCAGTCCTTGGTGCCCCGCTCCATCCGGTCCACGGACACGATGAGGGCCTTCATGTGGACGTCGGCCACGTGCTTGAACAGCTCGATGGTCTCCCGGACGGCGGTACCGGCGGTCACCACGTCCTCCACGATGACCACATCGTCCCCGTCCTGGGGCTTGTAGCCCACCATGGAGCCGCCCTCGCCGTGGTCCTTGGCCTCCTTGCGGTTGAAGCAGTAGGGCAGGTCACGGTCATAGTTGCGGTACAGGGAGGCGGCGGCGGTGACGGCCAGGGGAATGCCCTTGTAGGCGGGCCCGAACAGGCAGGTGACTCCGTCGGGCAGGTTCTCCTGGATGCAGGCGGCGTAGTAGTCGCCCAGCTTGGCAGCCTGAGCGCCGGTCTTGTAGTTGCCGGTGTTGATGAAGTAAGGGGTCTTGCGGCCGGACTTGGTGGTGAAGTCGCCGAAGGTGAGCACGCCGGAGCGCACCATGAAGGTAATAAATTCTTCCTTGTAGGTCATGTCAGTCAGCCTCTCTTTTTCAAAAAATTGTCGAACTATTATATCATTATTTCCATGCCGGTACAAGGTCGTACCGGGAGAGGAAAAATCCTTTTTTTATAAAAAATTAATGTAAAGTTTCCAGGGGATATGGTACAATACAAAAGATTTCAAGTGCGAGGTGTTCTGATTGGAGTTGTTGGACTGGCTTACCCATACCAATTTGGGTGAAATGCTGTTTACCATGCTGGTGTCCATGGTGCCCATCATCGAGCTGCGGGGCGGCGTGCCCTTCGGTACCGCCCTGGGTCTGCCTGCGGGCCAGGCGCTGGTGGCCGCCATCATCGGCAATATGATCCCCATCCCTTTTATTATTGTCTATATCCGGCGGATCTTTCTGTGGATGCGGCGGAAATCCAGAAAGCTCAACACTCTGGTGGATAAACTGGAGCGGAAGGCCCACCTGAAGGGCCAGAAGGTGAGCAAATATAAGTATATCGGCCTGTGGCTCTTTGTTGCCATCCCTCTGCCGGGCACCGGTGCCTGGACGGGGGCTCTGGCTGCGGCCTTTTTGGATATGCCCCTGCGGAAGGCACTGCCCTCCATTTTCCTGGGTGTGGTGACTGCCGGACTGATCATGACCTTTGCCACCGGTCTGGTGGTGGCCACCGTGGGAGGCTGAGACCCTTTCCGCCTTTGCCGCATAGGATGGGGCGGAGGTGAGCGGTGTGCATGAGATCTTACAGGTGCTGCTGGCACTGCTGACGGCGGCGGGCCTGCTGGCCCTGGGCTGGGTGCTTTTCGGCAGACTGGTGACCCCGGTAGGGGGGCGGGACGGCGGCCCGGTGTACGCCGTGGTGCCCGCCGATGGCGGCGGAGAGCACCTGGAACAGGATGTGAAGGGCCTTTTGTGGCTGCGGGGCGGGGAACTGGCCCGGTTCACCATCGTCATCGCGGACAACGGCCTGGATGAATCAGGCCGGGCGGTGGCGGCGGCCCTGCTGACCGATGCCACCGGAGTGGTGGTCTGCCCCGGCGACCGGCTGGGTGCGTACATTTTGGGGAAATAGGATTCGACAAATGAGCCGCTTGATGGTATCATAATCCCTGAGAGAAAGAGGAGGGGCAGCCATGCAGGAGGCGGAACAGACGTACATCGAGGGCACCGTGGAGGCCGTGGTCTACCAGAACCAGGAGAACGGCTACACGGTGCTTCGTCTCGACGTGGGAGACGGCGCTTCCATCACCGTGGTGGGCTGTATGCCCGGAGTGGCTCCCGGTGAGGGCATTTCCGTTCAGGGTGCCTGGATGCGCCACGCCTCCTACGGAGAGCAATTCAAGGCCGAGGCGGTGGAGCGGCGGCTCCCCGCCGGTACCAAGGCCATCTTTGACTACCTGTCCTCCGGGGCTGTGCGGGGCATCGGCGCCGCCACCGCCCGGCGTATGGTGGAGGAATTTGGGGAGGACGCCCTGCGGGTGCTGGAGGAGCACCCCGAGCGGCTGACCCAGATCAAGGGCATTACCCGCAAGCGGGCTCTGGCTATCGGGGAGAGCTTCCGGATGCAGATGGGGATGCGGCGGCTGCTGGACTTTCTGGGGGAACACCAGGTGCCCCTCCAGCTGGCTATGCCCCTCTACCGCAAGTTCGGGGACCGCGCTCTGGAGGTGATCCGGGGCAACCCCTATCTGCTGGTGGACGAGGAGCTGGGGGTGGAGTTTGCCGACGCCGACGAGCTGGCCCTGTCCATGGGCATGGACGGGGACGATCCCCAGCGGGTGGAGGCCGCCCTGCTGTTCGAGCTGACCCACAACCTGGACAACGGACACACCTTCCTGCCCCGGCGGAAGCTGGTGCCCGCCACCGCCCAGCTTATCGGGGTGGAGGAGGACCTGCTGGAGGACGCTTTGGAGACCCTGCTGGAGCGGGGGGAGGTCATCCAGGAGCAGGTGGCCGGGGAGGAGGCAGTGTACCTCCACGACCTGTGCGAGGCCGAGCAGTACGTGGCCTGGCGCGTCACCGAGATGGCCCGTGGTGAGCTGGTGGCTCCCCACGACCTGGACAGGCTCATTGACCGCATCCAGGCCGACCAGGGGATCACCTACGCGCCCCAGCAGCGCCAGGCGGTGCTGCTGGCCGCCCAGCGGCAGGTGATGCTCCTCACCGGCGGTCCCGGTACCGGTAAGACCACCTCTCTGCGTGGTGTGCTGGCCCTCTTTGAGGAGCTGGGCCTGGAGACCGCCCTGGCGGCTCCCACCGGCCGGGCGGCCAAACGGCTGGGTGAGCTGTGCGGGGCGGAGGGGTACACCATCCACCGCCTGCTGGAGACCCAGTACGATCCCCACTCCGGGCGGCTGGTGTTCGCCCATGATGAGAGCGACCCGCTGAAGGCGGACGCCGTCATCGTGGACGAGACCTCCATGGTGGATATCGTGCTCATGCGCGGCCTGCTGTCCGCTCTGCGGCCGGAGTGCCGCCTCATTCTGGTGGGAGACCCGGACCAGCTGCCCAGCGTGGGGCCGGGGAACCTGTTCTCCGACCTGATCCGCAGCGGGGTGGTGCCCATGGTGCGTCTGACGGAAATTTTCCGCCAGGCCGCCGAGAGCGCCATCGTCCGCAACGCCCACGGGGTCAACCGGGGAGAGCTGCCCGACCTGAAGGACAACAAGCACGACTTTTTCTTCCTGCGCCGCAAGGACCCGGCCCGGGCCGCCGAGACCATTGTGGAACTGATCCAGACCCGCCTGCCCAACAACATGGGCATTCCCGCCGACCAGATCCAGGTGCTTTCTCCCACCCGCAAGCGGGTGGCGGGCACCGCCAGCCTGAACCGGGCCATCCAGGAGGCGGTGAATCCTCCGGGAGAGGACAAGCCGGAGCGCCGCTTCGGGGAGTATGTCTTCCGCCAGGGAGACCGGGTCATGCAGGTGCGCAACAACTACGACGTGATGTGGAAAGACGGCCTCACCTCCGGCATGGGCATCTTTAATGGCGATATCGGTCAGATCATCCGTGTGGACAACCGGGAGGGCACCCTGACGGTGGACTTTGAAGGCCGTCAGGTGGAGTACACCGGGGACATGCTGGTGGAGCTGGAGCCGGCCTACGCCATTACTGTCCACAAGGCCCAGGGCAGCGAGTACCGGGCGGTGATTCTGGCGGTGAGCGACGGCGCCCCCATGCTGCTGACCCGCGGGGTGCTGTATACTGCAATTACCCGGGCCAGGGAGCTGCTGATCCTGGTGGGTGACGAGGAAGTGGTGGCCGCCATGACCGCCAACGACCGCCAGCAGCGGCGGTATTCTGGCCTGCGGTGGCGCTTGGTGCAGATGGCGGAGTAAGATAAATTTTATGCCGTAAAAATGCACTAAGAATAAACTTGATTTGCAGTACAGAGGATATGCTTTGTTTACCAAAGATCAGGAGGCAAAGCATATGGGCAAGACCAATCATCTCAGCATCCGCACGGACAAGGAACTCCACGATAAGCTGCAATATGTGGCGGCTTATGAGGGACGTTCCATGAGCGGGCAGATCCTGTATTTGATCCAGAGCTGCATCCGGAGCTTTGAACAGGAGAATGGCCCCATTCCAGTGGGGGACGAAAAATGAGCGGGGCGGCGGCGAAACTGCTGGATTTGCTGTTCCCGCCGAAATGTGTGTTTTGCGGGAAGATCCTGTCCACGGGGACCGAGCATCTGTGTCCCGCCTGCCAGAAGGACCTGCCCTGGCTGGAAGGCCCGGCGGCGGAGCAGAAGGGAGAATTTTTCTCCCTGTGCGCCTCGCCGCTGCGGTACCAGGACAAGGTGCGGGACTCCATCCGGCGGTACAAATTCCAGGGACGCAGAGGCTACCACAAGGCCTATGGCCTGCTGGTGGCCCAGTGTGTCCACGACCATTTGGCGGGAAAATATGACCTGATCACCTGGGTACCTCTTTCTGAAAAACGGAAGAAGGAGCGGGGCTACGATCAGGCCTTCCTGCTGGCCAGCGCTGCGGCGCTGGAGCTGGGCGACGTGGCGGTGGAGACCCTGCGGAAAGGCCGTGACAACGCGGCCCAGTCCGGCCTGGAGGGAGAAGCCGAGCGCCGGGCCAACGTGCTGGGTGTCTATCAGCCGGTGGACCCGGAGCTGGTGGAGGGCAAACGAGTACTTATGATCGACGATGTGGTGACCACCGGCTCCACCCTGTCGGAGTGCGCCCGGATGCTGCGCTCCATGGGGGCTGCGGACGTGGTTTGTGCCACCCTTGCCCGTGCCAGATAAAAAACTTCCCGAAAATTCGGGGAAAATGACGTTGAAAAGGAAACCGTACTTCTGTATAATATAGGAGATTATCTATGAAATTTTGGGATAAACTAAAAATAAAGTTATCAAGACTTAGAGGTGCTGGTATGTTCAGTAAAGATATCGGTATCGACCTGGGTACGGCTTCGATCCTGGTCTACGTAAAAGGCAAAGGCGTGGTGCTGCGGGAGCCCTCCGTGGTGGCCATTGACAAGAATACAGGCAAACTGCTCAAGGTGGGCACTGAGGCTCAGCAGATGCTGGGCCGTACCCCCGGCAACATTGTCGCCATCCGTCCCCTGCGGGAGGGCGTGATCTCCGACTACGACATGACCGAGCGGATGCTGAAGGAGTTCATCCGCAAGGTGACCTCCTTCCGGCTGTTCAAGCCCCGCATCGTCATCTGCGTCCCCTCCGGCATCACCGAGGTGGAGGAGCGCGCCGTTATCGACGCCGGTATCCAGGCCGGCGCCCGCCGGGTGTACCTCATTGAGGAGCCGGTGGCTGCCGCTATCGGCGCGGGCATCGACATCGCCAAGCCCGACGGCCACATGATCGTGGACATCGGCGGCGGCACCACCGATATCGCCGTTATCTCCCTGTCCGGTATCGTGGAGTCCACCTCCATCAAGATCGCCGGCGACCAGTTTGACGAGGCCATTGTGAAGTACATCCGCCGCAAGCACAACGTGCTCATCGGCGAGCGTACCGCTGAGGAGCTGAAGATGCAGATCGGCTGCGTGTTCCCCCGTCCCGAGGAGCAGACGGTGGAGATCAAGGGCCGCTGCCTGATGACCGGTCTGCCCCGTGTGTTCTCCGTATCCTCCAGCGAGATGATCGAGGCCTTTGAGGAGGTCTCCACCCGCATTCTGGAGGCCATTCACGGTGTGCTGGAGCGTACGCCCCCCGAACTGGTGGCCGACATCTCCACCAACGGTATCTGCATGACCGGCGGCGGCTCCCTGGTCTGGGGCTTTGACAAGCTGATCGAATCCCATACCGGCATCGAGACCCACGTGGCCGACGACGCCATCTCCTGTGTTGCCTACGGCACCGGCAAGAGCCTGGACGACGTGGACAGCATGCAGGACGGTACCATCAACCTGTCCCGGCGCAAGCAGATGAACTGAATCAACAAAAGTCCCCGGCGAAAGCCGGGGACTTTTTTCTTCCAAGACAGTTGAAACGGGGAGTTTGGTACGGTATACTGAAAGTGAGAAAGAAGGCCTTAGGGCCGATAAAGAAATGGAAAGGTGAATCGGATGGAACAGTCAAAGGTCCAGACCATGGCCGTCACGGCGGCCCGGGCACGGCTGCTGGCCATGGATATGGTGCATGCCGCAGCCTCCGGACACATCGGCGGCTCCCTGTCCTCCATGGACATTCTTACCACGCTGTACTTTCATGTAATGCGGGTGGACCCCGCCAATCCCAGGGACCCGGACCGGGACCGCTTTGTGCTCTCCAAGGGCCACTGCACCCCGGCCCTCTACCCCACGCTGGCCCTGAGAGGCTTTTTCCCCGTCACCGACCTGGCCATGTTCCGCCGCATCGACGGCACCATGTCCGGTCATGCTGAGATGCACGACGTGAAGGGTGTGGACATGTCCACCGGCTCCCTGGGTCAGGGCATCTCCGCCGCCGTGGGCATGGCCCTGGCGGGCAAGGCCGACAAGAAGGACTACCGGGTGTATGCCCTGCTGGGCGACGGTGAGATCGAGGAGGGCCAGGTGTGGGAGGCCGCCATGGCTGCCGCCAAGTACCACCTGGACAACCTGTGCGCCATCGTGGACGTGAACGGCCTGCAGATCGACGGCGCCACCGCCGACGTAATGCCCTCCGAGCCTCTGGACAAGAAGTTCGAGGCCTTCAACTGGAACGTGATCCATGTGGACGGCCACGACTTTGACGCCCTGGATAAGGCGTTCCAGGCTGCCGCCGCCTGCAAGGACAAGCCCACCGTGCTCCTGGCCAAGACCGTCAAGGGCAAGGGCGTGTCCTTCATGGAGAACAACTACGGCTGGCACGGCAAGGCCCCCAACGACGAGCAGTACGCCCAGGCCCACGGAGAGCTGCTCCAGGGTCTGATGGAGCGCATGGAGCAGGCCGGCCTGCAGGTGTCTGAGCAGATCGCCACCACCTACGGCGTGCTCAGCGAGAAGGAGGGAGTGTGAGCCATGAGTGAGAAGATCGCCACCCGCGTGGCTTACGGAAAAATGCTGGCTGAGCTGGGTGCTCAGTATCCCGACCTGGTGGTGCTGGACGCCGACCTGTCCGGCTCCACCCAGAGCGCCTTTTTTGCCAAGGCGTTCCCCGACCGCTTTTACAACATGGGTATCGCCGAGGCCAACATGACGGTTGTGGCCGCCGGTCTGGCCACCTGCGGCAAAATGCCCTTTACCAATACCTTTGCCATGTTTGCCACCGGCCGTGCCTATGAGCAGGTGCGCAACTCCATTGCCTATCCCCGCCTGAACGTGAAGGTGGTGGGTTCCCACGGCGGCCTGTCCGTGGGCGAGGACGGCGCCACCCATCAGTGTATCGAGGACTACGCCCTCATGCGGGCTATCCCCAACATGATGGTGGTCTCCCCCTGCGACGGTCCCGAGATGCGCCTGGCGGTAAAGGCTCTGCTGGACTACGACGGTCCTGCCTATATGCGTCTGGGCCGCCTGGCGGTGGACAGCATCACCGACGAGGTGCCCGGCTACACCTTCCAGCTGGGCAAGGGCTCCGTCCTGCGGGACGGCTCCGACGTGACGGTGATCGCCACCGGTATGATGGTGCAGATGGCCTATGAGGCCGCCAAGACCCTGGAGGGAGAGGGTATCTCTGTCCGGGTCATCGACATGCACACCATCAAGCCTCTGGACCACGAGCTGGTGCTCAAGGCTGCTCTGGAGACCCGCTGCATCGTCACCAGCGAGGAGCACACCGTCATCGGCGGCCTGGGCTCCGCTGTGGCGGAGTTCCTGTCTGAGCACTGCCCGGTGCCCGTGGTGCGCCACGGCGTTTACGACGAGTTCGGCCGCTCCGGCGAGGCCAAGGCGGTGCTCAAGGCCTACGGCCTCACCCCCGAGGGCATTGCCGACAAGGTGCGCCAGGCCCTGAAGCTGAAGAAATGAGCGATATCCGCCTGATTTGCCTGGACATGGACGGCACCCTGCTGGACGATGACCACGCCACTGTGCCCCAGCGCAATGTGGCCGCACTCCGAGCGGCGGACCAGCGGGGGGCAGCTACCGTTATTTCCAGCGGCCGGGCCTGGGATCTGCTGCGGGAAGTGGACGCTCAGCTGGGGATCACCAAATACGCCGTCCTTTCCAATGGTGCGGCGGTGCTGGACGTGGCCTCCGGAGAGTGGATCTACCGCAACTGCCTGTCCGACCAGGTGCGGGTCCCCCTGATCGAGCTGCTGCTGGACTGGGGCGTGCCCTTTGAGATCTATTGCCAGGGAAAAAACTATATTCAGGCAGACCGGAAGGAGCAGGTGCTCTCCTGTGCCTTTACCCCTCAGTTCCGGCGGATCCTGGCTGAATACTCCCAGTTCCCCCAGCATATGAATGAGGCCCTGCCGGCGGGAGCGGTGGAAAAGATCCACGTCTTTTACGTTCCGCCGGAGCGGCGGCAGGAGCTGGTGGAGCGGGCACTGGAATGGGGTCCCCTGTCTGTCACCACCTCGTTCCAGAACAACATGGAGTTTACCGCGCCCGGTGCGAACAAGGGCACCGCGGTGCAGGCCCTGTGTGCCCGGCTGGGCCTGGGGCCGGAGCAGGTGATGGCCTTCGGAGACGCAGGCAACGACCTGGAACTGCTCCGCTGGGCCGGCTGGTCCTTCGCTATGGCCAACGCCACCGAGGAGGCCAAGGCGGCCGCGCGCTATGTCACCGGTACGAACCATGAGGCCGGTGTGGGCATGGCGGTGGAACAATATCTTCTGAACGGCTGAAAAAGAAAGCGGCGCATGAAATCATGCGCCGCTTTTTTCACAGGCCGGTTCCGGCCCTTTTACTTTGCGGAAATACCACAGCAGGAAGACGACGGTAAAGATCAGGCACAGCCCCTCGGAGACCAGGGGAGAGAGCCAGATGCCGGTGTCTCCGAACAGGGCGGACAGCGCCACCAGACACCCGGATATGAGCACCAGGCTCCGTCCGAAGGAGATGGTGAGGGCGGGAACCGGATGCTCCATAGCGGTGAAGAAGCCGGAGACTACTACATTGAAGCCCATCACCAGGAAGGACAGGGAGTAGAGCCGCAGGGCATTGGCGGTGTAGCCGAACAGCGGGTCTTCTGCCTCCAGGAACAGCCCTACGATAGGCCCGGCGAAGAGCTGGCAGATCAGGAAGAAGCCGACGCCCGCCGCCGCCACCAGCCGCACGCCGTAGGAGAGGAACCGGTGGCACATGGGCCGCTCGCCCGCTCCCAGGTAAAAGCTGGACAGAGGCTGAATGCCGTGGGCGGTGCCGATCATGGTCATGAGCACCAGGGTGTTGACATAGCTGATAATGGTGTAGGAGGTAAGTGCTTCACCGCCGATGACCGACAGAATGATCTGGTTGAACAGGAAGATCACGAAGCCGTTGGAGAACTCGCTGAGACCGTCGGACACACCCAGGGGAATGATCCGGCGATAGGCGCCTAGATCCCACTTGAACTTTCCAAACCGCAGGGGCTCCCGGTGTGTGAGGAAATAGATCACGAACACGATGGTGGAGGTGACCTGAGCCAGGCCGGTGGCCAGGGCGGCGCCCCACACCCCCCAGTGGAAGTGCATCACGAACACATAGTCCAGTACGATGTTCATGATGGCGCAGGAGAGCACGCCGATGGTGCTGACGTGGGGTGCGCCGTCCGCCTTCACCTGCACCTCCAGGTTGTAGGACACGGTGAAGAACACGGCAAAGCAGGAGATGATGCCCACATACTCCTTCACCAGGGGCAGCAGGTCGCCGCTGGCGCCCAGGAAGACGGCCACCCGCTCCAGATTCAGGAGCACCGCCGCAGACAGAGCCAGGGAGATCACGATGACCACGAACAGGTTCTGGTTAAAATAGTTCCGTGCCTTCTCCTTGTCCCCCTGGCCCAGCGCCAGGGACAGGACGGTGGAAGTGCCGGTGGCCAGCAGGATGCCGATGGTGAACACCAGAGACACGAAGGGCATGGACAGGTTCACCGCACCCAGAGCGTGGCTGCCCACCCCGTGGGCCACGAAGATGCCGTCCACCATGGTATATAGGGAAAAGATCCACATGGAGACGATGGACGGGATGGTGAATTTGAAAAATTTCCGTACTAAGTTCAAGGGTAAAACCTCCTCTTGTTGCATCTATCATAAACCCTCGTACTATCCGAAAGTCAAGGGCGGGAGGCAAAAAAATTGAAAGAGTATTATCAGATCCACGAATTGGCCAAATTGTTCGATCTCTGCCCCGATACCCTGCGCTATTATGAGGAAAAGGGGCTGCTTCACCCCGATCGGGGTGAGAACCGTTACCGAAAATACGGCATCCAGGATATCTGCACCCTGAATATCATCCGCTCGCTCCGGGAGCTGGACCTGCCCACCGGGGAGATCCGGGGCTATCTGGAGCGGCGGAGCGTGGGGGAGACTCTGGAACTGCTGGACCGGGAGGAGGAGCTGCTCCGCCGCCGGATGGCGGAGCTGGAAGAGGCCTGCCGGGAGGCGGAAGAGCGCCGGGGGCGTCTGGAGCGCTACCGGGGCGTGGAGGCCGGACAGGTGGAATTCCTGGAGGAGCCGGAGCGGCCCTATGTGTTTCTGGAGAAGGACTTTATCCTGGAGAAGGAGGTGGACTTCCAGCTCAAGCGGCTGGAACAGCGCCACCAGGATTATATCCAGGTCATCGGCAGCCAGTGTATGGGAGCGCAGGTGGACGAGGAGAGCCTGAAAAAGGGGATCTACAACCACTTTTCCCGGGTGTTTTTCCTTACCCGGCCCGGGCTGCCCTACGATGATCTGCTGCCCGGAGGCGAGTATGCCCGGCTGTACTACCGGGGAGAGTACGACCGCATGGAGGAGCACCTGGGCGCACTGCTGGCCGGCATCCAGGCGGCAGGCCGGCAGCCGGCGGGCGCACCTCTGGAGCTCTACCGCATCGACGCCCATGACACCAATCGACCGGAGGAATACGTCACCGAGCTTCAGGTGCGGGTCTGTACCCCATAAAAGCCCGGTTTCTTCAGGCAACTTTTTACAGCGGCGGTGCGTCTATGGCATGACGGGTTTCCCGTCGGATGCAATGCTTGGCAGGAGGAAACGCACATGAGAAGAATAGGTAAGACCGCCGCTGCCCTGGCGATTCTGTCTGCGATGTGCCTCAGCGGCTGTTCGCAGGCTCAGCCCGGCGCTGAGGATACCAGCAGCCCCAGTCTTGTGACCCCATCCCCGTCTCCCATTCAAAGCGAGACCCCAACCCCTCCGGATCCCATGGATGAGGTCTATCCGGTGGACACGCAGGAGGATGCGGCCAAGATCCTGGAGCAGGCCTATGAGGGGCTGGTACAGGAGCTGACCTTCCGCTTTGCCCAGGAGGACTTGTCCCTTCAGGACCGTTCCATACTGCTGCAGAACGCCTCCAATCAGGTGCTGAGCGTCCGTCCGGAGCTGAAATATGCCTACGCCCTGGAATGTGCGGACGGTGCGGAGGGAACGGTCTGTAAAATCTCCTATATGCCCTATAAGCTGGGATATCCGGACGGTGTGCCGGAAGGAGCGGTGGAAATCCACAACCTGGCGGAGCTGGTGGCTGCGGCGGATAATGCGCTGGGGGCCGAAGAGATCCCCATCGTGATCCGGGACCCGGAACTGCTGGTGGACGACATGCAGCGTGCCCTGCAGCAGGCGGGATATAGTTATGTGGTGTATACACTCAACAGCGACGCCACGGCAATCTGTGCGTCTCCGGGCGTTTCTGAGACGATGGAACAAAACCTCGAAGCGGTGCAGGAGGTCCAGCGCCTGGCGAAAGAGACCGCGGAGAAAATTTTGACCGATACGATGGACGACGAAGAAAAGCTTCGAGCCATTTACGGCTTTATTGTGGAAAACACCACGTATGACTACCGGTATTATCAGGCCCCGGATACTATGCCCTATGAGTCCAGAACGGCCTTTGGACCGTTACAGAACGGCACGGCTATCTGCGGCGGTTTTTCCTGGGCGTTTCGTATGCTCTGCGAAGAAGCGGGCATTCCCTGCTGGAACGTTACCGGCACCGGAGCGGGGGAGGAGCATATGTGGAATTGCGCTCTGATAGACGGAGCGTACCGCTACTTTGACACCACCTGGGACGCCGGACGCGCAGACGAGAGCCAATGGCGGTATTTTGCCCGGACGGAAGAGGAGATCTCACAGGACCACTTCTGGGGTGTGGGCCAGCAGGAGCTGATACACGCACTGACCCAACAATAGGTCGGGAGAGTCCTCGCCGTATAAGGACAAACCGTGTCGGAATACAGTGGGACCAGGAGGTGTGACCTATGTTTCCAGCCTGGATCCTGCTGACACTCAATCATCTGTTTTTTACCCTGCGGCTTTCCGGCGGGGCGGCCAGTTCTTTTCCGCGGCCCCTGAAGGCGGAGGAGGAGCGGCAGTACCTGGAATTGGCCGCCCAGGGAGATCTGGAGGCCCGCAACAAGCTGATCGAGCATAACCTGCGTCTGGTGGCGCACATTATTAAAAAGTATTATACCCCCAACGGGGATCAGGACGATTTGATCTCCATCGGGACCATCGGCCTGATCAAAGGAATCAGTACATTTCGGCCGGATAAGAAGGTGCGGCTTGCCACCTACGCCTCCAGATGCATTGAAAATGAGATTCTGATGTATTTTCGGGCTCAGCGAAAAAACCAGGGAGAGCTCTCTCTGTCCGATTCCATCGACGGAGACGGGGACGGCAGCTCACTGTCCCTGATGGATACTATCAGCG
This sequence comes from Flavonifractor sp. HCP28S3_F3, assembly GCF_052065355.1. Taxonomy (NCBI): domain Bacteria; kingdom Bacillati; phylum Bacillota; class Clostridia; order Eubacteriales; family Oscillospiraceae; genus Flavonifractor; species Flavonifractor sp. HCP28S3_F3. Next base: position 21,521 of record NZ_JBQHUF010000014.1, on the reverse strand, counting down.
TGGACGACAATATGCTGGAGGAGTTGGATGCAAGGGACTCCTGTGTAAAGGTCCGCCGCTGTGTGAAGAACTGCCTGGATCCTCGGGAGGCCATGATCATCACGCTGCGTTACGGACTGAATGGGGATACGCCGCTGACCCAGCGGGAGATCGCCACCCAGTGCGGTATTTCGCGCAGCTATGTATCCCGCATTGAAAAGAAAGCGCTAAAAAAGCTGGAAACAGCTATGGAGAGCCGAACATAGATAAAAAAATCAGGAGCAAGCGTTAAAAACGCTTGCTCCTGATTGGCGCAGAAGGAGGGATTTGAACCCTCGCACGGTTTAACCCGCCTACTCCCTTAGCAGGGGAGCCCCTTCGGCCACTTGGGTACTTCTGCATACAGAATACGCCGCCGAATCACTGAAATATAAAAATGGCGGAGAGAGTGGGATTCGAACCCACGGATGCTTGCACATCGCCGGTTTTCAAGACCGGTTCCTTCAACCACTCGGACATCTCTCCACGTCCGGGCTCCGGCCAAATGCAAAAGAAATTATACAATAGATTTATCCGGTTGTCAATGAAAAGAACAAAAAAATTTAACGCTTTTCGTCTGGAAATCTGAGACGTGGTGTGGTATATTGGGAAAGTATGCGAAAAGGGAAGAAAAGTTACAGAAACAGTGAGGTAATGCAGTAAAATAATGGATATGACGACGAAAAATCAAGTATTGTATCAGGAAAAGCTGGCAACTCCCGAGGGAGTGGCGGCCTGTATCAAAGACGGGCAGCACATTTTTATGGATATTGCCCTGTCTCAGCCCAAGGCCATTATAGAAGCGATCGGCCAGCGAGCCCGTCAGGGCCAGATGTCCGGGGTGACGCTGAGCAGCATGATGGACATCTATCCCATGGCCTGCTTTGAACCGGACGCTCCGGAGGGATTGCAGGGAATATCTCTGTTCTGCGGTTCCGGTGCCCGGAAGGCTGCCAAAGAGGGCCGGTGTGACATCCTGCCTGGATATTACCGGGACTTTCCTCGGATCATCCGGGAAAACAGAGAGGTAGACGTATTCTGCGCTGCGGTGTCGCCGATGGATCGTAACGGCTATTTCAGCCTGGGTACGTTGTCATCTGCCACTCAGACGATGATCGATAAGGCGGATGTGCTGCTGTTGGAGGTAAATGAGCATGTCCCTTACTCATTCAGTGCCCCTGTCATCCACGTTTCTCAGGTGACGGCGCTGTGTGAAAACCACATGCCGCTGCCGACCCTGAAACCCGCTGAGCTGGACGAAGTGAGTTTGAAGATTGGTGAGCTGATCGCCAATGAGGTGCGGGATGGCTCCACCCTTCAGTTGGGGATCGGAGCGATCCCCGACGCAGTGGGTTTGGCGCTGCGGGAGAAACGAAACCTGGGTATCCACACAGAGATGTTTACCGACAGTATGGTGGAACTGATCCAGTGCGGAGCGGTGGACAACAGCCGCAAGCCCATTCACCGGGGGCGGTCGGTGGCCACCTTTGCCTTTGGGTCTCAGCGGATCTACGATTACATCGACCACAACCAGGCCATTGAGATGCTGCCGGTAGAGTACGTCAACGACCCTGCGGTGATTGCCAGGCATCCCGACTTCGTGTCGGTAAACGCGGCGCTGGAGGTGGACTTCTTCGGCCAGGTGTGCGCGGAATCCATTGGGACCAATCCGGTGTCGGGCACCGGCGGGCAGGTAGACTACGTCCGGGGCGCGGTGCTCTCTCCCGGCGGGCAGAGCTTTATTGCATTCCCCTCCACAGCCAAGGGGGGAACGGTAAGCCGTATCACATCCACCCTGACGCCGGGAGCCATCGTGACCACAGGAAAGAACGATGTGGACAACATCGTGACCGAGTACGGAATCGCCCGGCTGCGAGGCAGAACCCTGCGGCAGCGGACAGAGAGCCTGATCGCCATTGCCCACCCCAAATTCCGGGACGAGCTGCGGTATGAGGCCAAAAAGCGGAATATTCTGATTTGAGGAAGGGGGACCTGTGCAGGTCCCCCTTTTTTAGTTCAGCGCCCAGACACCGAAATTGAGATAAGCGGCGAAGCTCACCCACAGCAGATAGGGCACCTGGAGCCAGGCGGCCCATTTGTCTACCTTGCGGAACGTAAGCAGCATCCGCAGGATGAGCGCCCACAGGATGGCCAGCCAGATCAGAGCCAGGCCGTAGGCCTGCGCGTTGAAGAAGATGATGCTCCAGAAGAAGTTGAAGGCCAGCTGTGTGCCGAAGAGCACCAGCCCCCGGGAACGCTCCGGCGAGGGCGGAGCCAGCCAGACCCGGGCTGCGCCGATGCCCATCAGGGCGAAGAGAGCGCTCCACACCACGGGAAAGACCACACTGGGCGGCGAGAGAGGGGGCTTGGAAACCGTGCGGGAATAAAGGTCCGCACCCTTCCGGGTCAGCCAGCCGGACAGGCCGCCTACGGCCTCCGTGCCCAGGATCCAGAGCGCGTAGGTTTTCCATGCGTTTGATTTCATATGCCATCACCCGGGAATAGGATATGCATGGATGTCCCGATTCTATGCGAAAACAGGCTTGGAAGAACGTGGATGGGACTTTACGGCGAAGGCTGAGAAAGTTATAATAAAAAAGAATCTGCGCTGCAATAAAAAGCGCCTTCCGTGCATTATACAGACGGAGAGAAGTGGGGAGCGGAACTATGCTGATCTTATTGGAGACCATGGCGGAGGAGAGCCGGGGCGTTACCGCGCCGGAACTGCTGGAGCCATTGCTGCTCAAATTGGCTCAGGGCGATCAGGAAGCCCTGGGGGAACTGTATCACAGGGCAAGAGCCGCCGTCTACGGTTTGGCGCTGTCCTATCTGAAGCATGCCCATGACGCCGAAGATGTGACCCAGGATACCTTTGTGCGCATCTGGGAGAACGCGCCCCGCTACCGGCCCCAGGGCACGCCTCTGGCGTGGATCCTGGCGGTGGCCCGGAATCTGTCGCTGATGAAGCTGCGGGAGCGGGGAAAGACCCAGGACATGGAGCCGGAGGAGTGGGACCGGCTGGCGGCGGACAATCCGCTGGTGACGACGGAGGATCGTCAGGTCCTCCAGTCTGCTCTGTCCGGCCTGTCTGACGAGGAGCGGCGGGTGGTGATCCTCCACGCGGTGACCGGCTGGAAGCATCGGGAGATCGCGGAGCTGCTGGAAATGCCTCTGGCAACGGTACTGTCCAAGTACCGCCGGGCGCTGCAAAAATTAAAAAATATACTGGAAGGGGGGGAGACGAAATGAACGAGCGGGATGTGGAACGCCGCCTGCGCACGGCGCTGGAGCATGCGGCTCCTGACGACCTGGAGGCTGTCCGGGCCCGCTGCGGTCCCCAGCACAGCGGGGACGTGATCCCCATGCCCAAGCGGAAGCGGCCCATGCGCCGGGCAGCGCCCTGGCTGGCGGCGGCCTGTCTGCTGCTGGTGATCGCCGGGGGCGTTATGGGTGTACGGTATCAGAAGGCGTCGGCGGTGGCGTCTCTGGTCTCCCTGGACGTGAATCCCAGCGTACTTTTGGAAGTGAACGGAGCGGAAAAGGTGCTCTCCGCCCAGCCCATCAACGATGATGCCGGGGAGATCCTGGACGGCATGGACCTGCGGGGCACCGATCTGAATGTGGCTATCAACGCCATTGTAGGCTCCCTGCTCAAGCACGGCTATGTGGACGAACTGGCCAATTCGGTGCTGGTGTCTGTGGAGGACAGCAACGCCGACCGGGGCGCAGCCCTGGAGGAGAAGCTGACCGGTGAGATCTCCCAGGTGCTGGAGTCGGCCTCTATCAACGGGGCGATCCTGTCCCAGAGCTTTTCCGGCGATGACGCCCTGCGGCAGAAGGCGGAGGAATACGGCATCTCCATGGGCAAGGCGGCTCTGATCCAGAGCCTGGTGGAAAACAGCACCCACCTGACCTTTGAGTCTCTGGCCGGTCTGTCCATCAATGAGCTCAATCTGCTGGTCAATTCCACCGTGGTACAGGATCAGCCCAGCCAGGCGGGGGAGACCGTGGCGGACCAGAACGCCATCACCTCAACCGGCACCGCCAGCCAGAGCGGCTATATCGGCCTGGAGGCCGCTCAGAGCGCGGCGCTGACCCATGCGGGTCTGGATGCCGCCTCGGTGACCTGGAAGGAGGCCGACTACGACTACGAGGACGGCCGGATGGTATATGAGATGGAGTTCTTTGCCAACGGTGTGGAATATGAGTACGATGTGGACGCGTCCACCGGTGAGATCCTGAAAATGGAGAAGGAGGGGGCGGAGTGGAATGTCCCCTCCGGCGGCCAGAATACGGGTGGCCAGGGGAATACCGGCGGGGGCACCTCCGGTGTAATCGGCCGGGAGGCCGCCCGGGACGCCGCTCTGTCCAGCGCCGGGGTAACGCAGTCCCAGGCATACGAGCTGGAAGTGGACGACGAGCTGGATGACGACCAGCCCCACTACAAGGTGGAGTTCAAGGCGGGCGGCTATGAGTACGAATATGAGATCGACGCCTTTACCGGCTCAGTGCTGAAAAGCGAGCGGGACCGGGATGACTGATCCCGAAGCGGGCCTGTGAGAGACGGAGAGGAATGGTGTGGAGATGCGGCTGGGAAAAATCGACAGCCCGGTAGAACGGCTGGAGCAGGACAAGCTTTCTGTGGACGCCCAGATCAAGGGGTTCGCGGATTTTATCCTGCACTGTGAGACGCCTATGGCGGTTGCCATCCAGGGCGCCTGGGGCAGCGGCAAGACCAGCTTTGTCAACATGGTCATGGACGCTGCCCGGGAGGTAGATCCCCAGGCGGCGGAGCGCTGTGGATTTTTAGCCTTCAATGTGTGGCAGTACAGCCAGTTCGGCATGGGAAAGCAGCTGGCGGTGAGCCTGCTCACCGCCCTCATTGGGGAGCTCAGGAAAGGGATGCCTCAGGATTCCCAGCGGGGCAGCCGGGCGCTGGAGGAACTGAGCCGGGGACTGCGGACCCTGGGCAAGTTCTCTCTGGGCATTGCCAATGACATCGTGAAAAAGACCACGGACATTGATGTGAAGTCCCACCTGGATACCGTTGTGCGGGAGTACAGCGGAAAGAGCGGGGAAGAGGCGGACGCCATCGGCGAACTGAGGCACAATTTTCAGGTGGCTATCGACGAGCGGCTGAAGGGCCTGGCCGGGACGGATGGGGAGGAACCCCGTCTGGTCCTGTTTCTGGACGACCTGGACCGGCTGCCTCCTGACCGGGCCATTGAGATACTGGAGGTGCTCAAGCTCTTCCTGGACTGCCCCAACTGTGTATTTCTCCTGGCCATCGACTATGATGTGGTGGTCAACGGTGTGACCATTAAGTACAAGGGGACCCTGAACGCCGAAAAGGGCAAAGACTTTTTTGAAAAGATGATCCAGGTCGTGTACAACATGCCCCGCTCCTTGGACCACACGGACCGCTACATCGCGGCCATGCTGGCGGAGAACGGCATGAACCGGGCCATGGCGGTGGACTTTGCCAAGCTGTTAAAGGCGGCGGGGAAGGACAATCCCCGGTCCATCAAGCGTTTTGTGAACTCCTACCTGCTGCTGGCCCGGATGAAGCGGTATGTATCTCCCATGAGCGAGCTGGAAGAGGATGTGGCCCTGTTTGCCGTGCTCTGCCTTCAGAGCGTCTGCCCGGAGGTGTATGACTGGCTGGCGGCCAATCTGGAGGAGCTGCCCATGGACCGGCTGAATGCCCTCAAGGATCTGGCCCTCCAGGACGAGCCCTCCGGGGAGGAGCCGACACCCCAGTTCCTGCTCCGACTGGGGCTGACGGACAGTCAGGGTACCCGGGTGTTTTCCCGCTGGGAATTCCTCCGTACCTTCTTTGCCCAGATCGTGGAGTGCGACTGGGACGGACCGGAGGAGATGGGGAACTTTGACTATGCCGAGACTCTGGGCGCGGCCCATGAGAAGATCATCCGCTCTGCCATCCGCCTAGCCCAGCTGACCCGAGCGGAGGATGGGAGCATCACAGAGGACGACTGCGTGGCCTTCCTCATTGCCGACTGTGAGTACTGGCCTACCAGGACCGGCAGCGTGGGCGAGGCCTTTGCCCTCTCCTGCCAGTATCTGCTGCGGGGCCTTGAGACGGAGCAGGCAGTGGAAGCCGCCTCTTATTTCCCCTTCCTGTCTGCGGATCCCACTCACCTCGCCAATCCCTATGACCTGCATTATCCGGGAGCGGCGCTCTATGTGGATCAGGACTGGCCTGCCCGGGAGGTGACTGCCCGCCTGGAGGACCTGATCTCTTACGTCCGGGAGTGGGATAACAGCCCTGTTTTTCTCGTCTGGTTCAAGGACAAGGCAGGCCAGCAGGAGCTGTGGAGCTATCGCTCTCCCCTGGGGGAGGAAGACCCGGAGGAGAATTTCTCCTTTGATTTAAATCTGGACGAGTTTTAAGGAACCGCCCGCGCCAAAAGCGCGGGCGGTCTTTTTTCTTTCGAGGTCAGAATAGTATTGACAAGGAGATATTGTGATGATATGATTTTGATATCAAAAAGAAGAGCGGAGGTGCTCTCATGGAAGAGAAGATCATAAAAGGTCATAAAAACGGAATGGCCATGCTGCTGCTGATCCTGGCGCTGTATGTGGTGGCGGTAGTGGGTGTTGTGTGGGGTGCCATCCGGGAGGAGGCCGCGGAGGCCGCCTGGTTCGGCGGGCCGGACCCGCTGGCTATCGCAGTTATCGTTGTGTGCGCCATCTGGCTGGCTTTGGGCTGGATTTTCCTGTGCGGCCTGAAGGTGCTCAAGCCCCAGGAGGCTCTGGTGCTCACCCTGTTCGGCAAGTACGTGGGTACTCTGAAGGGTGAGGGCTTCTACTACGTCAACCCCTTCTGCTCCGGCGTGAACCCTGCCGCCAAGACTAAGCTCAACCAGAGCGGAGACGTGGACGGAGGCGGCAAGGGCGTGTCCCTGAAGGTGGACGCGGAGACCGTTGGCAAGCGGATTTCCCTTAAAATCATGACCCTGAACAACAACCGGCAGAAAATCAACGACTGCCTGGGCAACCCGGTGGAGATCGGCATCGCCGTTATGTGGCGGGTAGTGGATACCGCCAAGGCCGTGTTCGATGTGGATAACTACAAGGAGTACCTGTCTCTCCAGTGCGACAGCGCTCTGCGCAACATCGTGCGCATCTACCCCTACGACGTGGCACCCAACGTGGACACCACCGGGGACGGCATTGCCGACGAGGGCAGCCTGCGGGGCTCCAGCGAAGTGGTGGCATCCCGCATCAAGGACGAGATCCAGAGCAAGGTGGCCCAGGCGGGGCTGGAGATCATTGAGGCCCGCATCACCTACCTGGCCTATGCCCCCGAGATCGCCGCGGTGATGCTCCAGCGGCAGCAGGCCAGCGCCATCATCGACGCCCGGAAGATGATCGTGGACGGAGCCGTGGGTATGGTGGAAATGGCCCTGGAGCGCCTGAGTGAGAACCAGGTGGTGGAGCTGGACGAGGAGCGGAAGGCCGCCATGGTGTCCAACCTGCTGGTGGTGCTCTGCGGCAACCGGGACGCCCAGCCGGTAGTCAACTCCGGGAGCCTGTACTGATATGGCGGCGGACGGCAAGAAGCAGATCCCGCTGCGGCTCTCTCCCAAGCTGTATGCCGCCATCGCCGCCTGGGCGGAGGACGATTTTCGCTCGGTGAACGGCCAGATCGAGTATCTGCTTACCGAATGCGTCCGGCAGCGGAAGAAGAACGGCAAGTACGTCTCCGACCAGATCGACGTGCCGCCGGAGCTGGATATTGAATAAAAAACGAGCCCGACCGGAGTTCCGGTCGGGCTCGTTTCGTTGTGTTCAGGCTTCTTCCGCAGCGCCCAGACTGATCTCAGGCATCAGCTCCTTGCTGATGATGGAGAGCATTTCCTCCAGCTTGGCGCACTCCTCGGGGGTGAACCGCTGCCGCATCCGCTCGGTGACCACATGTACATAGTCGTTGCTGATGTTGTAGTAGTCCCTGTATTTCTGGGTCACCTGCAGGTGATATTCCCGCTTGTCCTGGGCGGACTGGATTTTCTGCACGTACCCCTTGCGGATGAGGCTGTTGATCTTGTAGGCCGCGTTGGGGGGTGAGATGCGCATAAAGGAGGCAAATTCGTTCACCGTGGGGGAGCCCAGGGCCTGGATAGTCTCCATGGCGAAGGTCTCCACCGTGGTCAGACTGGCCTCCCGGTTCTGGAAGCGCTCAAAGATCTCCTGATAAAAATGCAGCTTGAATTTTGTATACACAGTTTCAAATTTCTGTTCCAGCATGCCGCAGCCTCCGCAATTTCGATCATTTTCTCCATTATAACAAACGGCGGAGGAAAGGGCAATCAGGAATCCTTACCCAGGGCAAAGGTGAGCTCCGCCGTGGCCGCCACCTGTCCGTTGACGGTGGCCTTGGCCTCTCCGATCCCCACCGGACCTTTCTGCTTGATGAGGGTGCACTCCAGTTCCAGCACGTCGCCGGGGGTGACCTGGCGGCGGAACCGGGCGTTCTTGATGCCGCCGAAGAAGGCGATCTTGCCCCGGTTCTCCGGCATGGACAGCAGAGCCACCGCTCCCACCTGAGCCAGAGCCTCCAGGATCAGCACGCCGGGCATCACGTGGTACTGGGGAAAGTGCCCCTGGAAGAAGGGCTCGTTGACGGTGACGCACTTGATGCCCTTGGCCCACTTGCCCTCCTCGCCGTCCACGATGCGGTCCACCAGGGCGAAAGGATAGCGGTGGGGGATGATCTGGGCGATCTCGTTGGAATTATACTGCATGTCTCAGCCCTCCCACTTCTTGAACAGGACGCAGGCATTGTGGCCGCCGAAGCCCAGGGAGTTGGACAGGGCGTATTCCACCTGAGCCTGACGGCCCTGGTTGGGTACATAGTCCAGGTCACAGGCCGGGTCGGGCACCTGGTAGTTGATGGTGGCGGGCAGATAGCCCTCCTTCAGAGCCAGGGCGGTAAAGATGGCTTCCACCGCGCCGGCGGCGCCCAGCATGTGGCCGGTCATGGACTTGGTGGAGCTCACCGCCAGCTTGCCGGCGTGGTCGCCGAAGACGGCCTTGATGGCGGCGGTCTCGCCGGAGTCGTTCAGGGGGGTGGAGGTGCCGTGGGCGTTGATGTAGCCCACCTGCTCGGGCGCCACACCGCCGTCGGCCAGAGCCTGAGCCATGGCCCGGGCGCCGCCCTCCCCGTTGGGGGCGGGAGCAGTCATGTGGTAGGCGTCGCAGGTGGCGCCGTAGCCCACCACCTCGGCGTAGATCTTGGCCCCGCGGGCCTTGGCGTGCTCATACTCCTCCAGCATCAGGATGCCGGCACCCTCGCCCATGACGAAGCCGGAGCGCTCGGCGTCGAAGGGGATGGAAGCCCGGTTGGGATCATCGCCCACGTGGAGGGCACGCATGGTGGTAAAGCCGCCGATGGACAGGGGCGTGACGGCAGACTCGGCGCCGCCGCACAGCATCACCTCGGCGTAGCCGTCCCGGATGTGGCGGAAGGCGTCGCCCACCGCGTTGGAGCCGCCGGCGCAGGCGGTCACCGGGCAGGTGCACATGCCCTTGAAGCCGAAGGCGATGGCGATCAGCCCGGCGCCCATGTTGGCGATGGCGGAGGGAATGTAGAAGGGGGAAGCCCGGTCAAAGCCCTTCTCGGAGCAGCGCATCTGCTCGCTCTCGGTCATGGCGATGCCGCCGATGCCGCTGGATACGATGACTCCGCAGCGGGTGGTGTCTACCTGTTCCAGATCCAGACCGCTGTCGGCCACCGCCTCCTTGGCGGAGGCCATAGCCAGCTGGGCGAAGCGAGCCATGTGGCGCACGTCCTTCTTGTCCAGCACGGAGGTGGGATCCCAATCCTTCACCTCGGCGGCCAGGTGAACCTTCTGATTGGCGGCGTCATACTGGGTGATGGGAGCGATGCCGCACACCCCGTCTTTCACAGCCTGCCAGGTATCCGCAATATTGTGGCCCAGGGGATTGACGCTCCCCATGCCGGTAATGACTACTCTGCGTTTATCCATGTTCGTTCCTCCTTACATGCCCATGCCGCCGTCGACCTGAAGCACCTGGCCGGTGATGTAACCGGCCTCCTCAGAGGCCAGGAAAGCCACCGCGGCGGCTACGTCCTCCGGCTTGCCGGCCCGGCCGGCGGGAATTCCGGCCAGCATGGCCTCCCGGGCGGCCTCAGGCAGGGCGGCGGTCATGTCGGTGGCGATGTAGCCGGGGGCTACCGCGTTGACGGTGACTCCGCGGCCGCCTAACTCGCGTGCCAAAGACTTGGTCATGCCGATGACGCCCGCCTTGCTGGCGCAGTAGTTGATCTGGCCGGGGTTGCCCCGGAGTGCCACCACGGAGCTGAGGTTGATGATGCGGCCGTAGCGGGCCTTCATCATGGGCCGGGCGGCGGCCCGCATGCACAGGAAGGCGCCCTTCAGGTTGGTGGCGATGACAGCGTCAAAATCCTCGTCCTTCATCATCATGGACAGATTGTCCCGGGTGATGCCGGCGTTGTTCACCAGGATGTGGAGGCCGCCCAGCTCCTTGACGGCGGTGTCAATGAGGGCCTTGACGGCGGCGGGATCAGCCACGTCGCCCTGGACGGCCCGGGCCTCTACCCCCAGCTCCTTCAGCGCCGCCAGGGTCTCCTCGGCGGCGGCGGTGTTGCCGGCGTAGGAGAACACCACGTTAGCGCCCTGACGGGCCAGCTCCAGACAGATGGCCTTGCCGATGCCCCGGCTGCCGCCGGTAACGACGGCGGTCTTTCCAGTCATACTCATATTGTTATCCTTTCAGGGCCGCGGCCAGCGCGTCGATGTCGGCGCAGGTCTCCACGGCGTAGGTCTTGATGGAAGGTGCGGTCTTTTTGACAAAGCCGCTGAGGGCCTTGCCCGGCCCGATCTCCACGATGATGTCCACCCCCAGCTCCTCCAGCCGGCGGATGGTGTCCTCCATGTAGACAGAGGACTGCACCTGCTTTTCCAGCAGAGCGGGGATGGTGTCGTTCTCACCCATCTCCCGGCCCAGGCAGTTAAAGAGCACCGGGAACTTGGGCGTGCCGAAGGTGATCTCCTTAAACTTCTCCCGCAGGGCGTCGCCGGCGGGGCGCAGCAGGGAGGTGTGGAAGGGGCCGCTGACCTTCAGGGGCAGGCACCGCTTGGCGCCCAGCTCGCGGGCCAATGCGGCGGCTTTGTCCACCGCCTCTTTCTGGCCGCCGATGACCAGCTGGCCGGGGCAGTTGTAGTTGGCGATTTCCACCACACCGGCGTCAGCGGCCTGATTGCAGGCCTGCTGCAGCTTTTCCCGATCCAGACCCAGCACGGCGGTCATGCCGCAGGCCATACCAGAGGCAGCGGAGGCCATGGCCTTGCCCCGGAAGGCGGCCAGGGAGATAGCCTGAGCGGGCGTGAACACCCCGGCACACTGGAGAGCGGAGTACTCGCCCAGGCTCAGTCCGGCGGCGTAGTCGGGCTGAATGCCCAGCTGGGCCAGAATGGCGGTCATGCCGGCGGCGAAGGCCACCATGCAGGGCTGGGTGTATTCGGTCTGGTTCAGCACCCCGTCGGGATCGGTAAAGGAGACCGTTTTCAGGTCAAAATCCACCTGGGCGCTGTCCAGAATCTCTTTGAAAGCGGGATAGGCCTCATACAGGTCGGCTCCCATGCCGGGGTGCTGGCTGCCCTGTCCGGCGTACAAAAAGGCGAGGCTCATACGTTCAGTCCTTTCACCACGGCCTCACAGCCGCGCATCAGATCTTCAAAAATAGCCCGCAGAGGACGGATCTCCTTTACCATGCCCGCCACCTGACCGGCCATAAAGCTGCCGGTGTCCAGGTCGCCGTCGAACACCGCCCGGCGGAGGGAACCCAGAGTCAGCTTCTCCATCTCCTCCAGGGGCAGGTTCTGCTTCTCCATCCGCAGGTATTCCCGGGCCATCTTGTTCTTCAACACCCGGACAGGAGCTCCGCCGGTGCGGCCGGTGACGGTGGTGTCGTTGGCACCGGCCTTGATGACCGCCTGCTTGTAGTTGTCATGGATGGGGCACTCTACGCTGGCCAGCAGGCAGGTGCCCAGCTGCACGCCGCAGGCGCCCAGGGCGAAGGCGGCGGCCATCTGACGGCCGTCGGCAATGCCGCCGGCGGCGATGACGGGGACGCTCACCGCGTCGGCCACCTGAGGCACCAGGGCCATGGTGGTCATCTCGCCTACGTGGCCGCCGCTCTCGGTGCCCTCGGCGATGACGCCGTCAATGCCGTAGCGCTCCAGCCGGTGGGCCAGGATGGGAGCGGCCACCACGGGGAAGACCTTGATGCCCGCCTCTTTCCAGGCGGGGATGTACTTGCCCGGGTTGCCAGCGCCGGTGGTCACCACCTGCACGCCCTCATCCACCACCACTTTGGCCAGCTCGTCAATGTGGGGGTTCATCAGCATCAGGTTGACGCCGAAGGGCTTGTCGGTGTTGGCCTTGGCGGTGCGGATCTCAGCGCGGAGAGCCTCGGCGTCCATGCCGCCGGAGCCTACCAGGCCCAGAGCGCCCGCGTTGGACACGGCGGCGGCGAAGGCGCCGGTGGCGATGTTGGCCATGCCGCCCTGGATGATGGGAAATTCAGTTCCCAAAAGTTCGTTCAGTTTCATTGCAAACTCCTTATCTGTCTCAGGCCAGCTCCAGCAGCCCGCCGGCCCAGGTGAGGCCGCCGCCGAAGCCCACGCACAGGGCCTTCTGGCCGGAGGTGAGGGCGCCGGAGGAGACCAGCTCGTCCAGCAGGATAGGTACGCTGGCGGCGGAGGTGTTGCCGGTGCGGGAAATGTTTCCGGTGCATTTGGCGGGGTCCACCTTCAGCTTCTTCACGGCAAAGTCGATGATCCGCTGATTGGCCTGGTGGAACACAAAACGGTCCACCTGGTCCAGAGAGATGCCGGCCTTGCCCGCCACCTCCTTGGCGCAGCGGGGAAGGGCTTCCACGGCGAAGCGGAACACAGTCTGGCCGTCCATATGGATGTAAGAGTGGTCCTTGGTATTGACACCGGGGACCAGCAGGGCCTCCCGGTTGCCCCGGCAGCCCAGCACGCCGTGGAGGGAGGGGTAAGCTTCGTTCCACTCCACCACCGCGGCGCCTGCCCCGTCTCCGAAGAGCACGCAGGTAGAGCGGTCGGTAAAGTCGGTGAGGCGGCTGAGCACCTCGCAGCCGATCACAAGACCATACTTCCGGGGTGCGGCGGCCAGCAGGCATTCCGCCGTGTGCAGGCCGTAGACGAAGCCGGAACAGGCGGCGTTCAGGTCAAAGCACACAGTGTCCTCCGGCAGGCCCAGCTCCATCTGGAGGACGCAGGCCGTGGCGGGGGTGAGGAAGTCCTGGGACAGGGTGGCCACCAGGCATACCCCGATCTGTTCCGGGCGGATGCCGCTCCGCTCCAGGGCCTGCCGTGCGGCGGCCAGGCACAGGGAGGTGTGGCACTCGTCCCCCGAGCAGTGGCGGCGGCTGGAGATGCCGGTGCGGGAGACGATCCACTCGTCGTTGGTGTCCACGATCTTGGCCATATCGGCATTGGTGACTACCCGCTCCGGCAGAGCGGAGCCGGTGGCGATCAGTTTGATTCCGTTCATAGGCGCTCCTTTCCAAGGGCTTTGCTGCCCATTAAGCGGAATTTTTTGTAGCGGTTTACCGCCAGGGCGGAGGGGCTCAGCTTGCTCAAAGCGGCCAGCTCCCGCACCAGGGCGGCGTCCAGAGCCCGGAAAACGGGCTGAGGAGCGGCGTGTGCTCCGGCGGCAGGCTCGGGGATGATGCCGTCGATGACACCCAGCTCCAGAAGGTCCGCGGCGGTGAGCTTCATTACGTCGCAGGCCTCCGCGCTGCGGGAGGAATCCTTCCACAGGATGGCGGCAAAGCCCTCAGGGGAGAGGACGGAGTAGACGGCGTTTTCCAGCATGAGCACCTTGTTGCCCACGCCCAGAGCCAGGGCTCCGCCGCTGCCGCCCTCGCCGGTGACCACCGCCACCACAGGGACGGTGAGGCCGGACAGCAGGGCCAGGGTGCGGGCGATGGCCTCGCCCTGACCATGGGCTTCAGCCTCCAGGCCGGGATAGGCGCCAGGGGTGTCGATAAAGGTGATGATGGGGCGGCCGAATTTCTCGGCCTGGAGCATCAGACGCTGGGCCTTCCGATAGCCCTCGGGGGAGGGCATGCCAAAGTGGTAGGCCATGTGCTCCTCCAGGGTGCGGCCCTTCCGGTGACCGATGACGGTGACCGGATGGCCGTGGAACATGGCGATACCGCCCAGGATGCTGCCGTCGTCGGCGCAGTGGCGGTCGCCCCGCTGTTCAAAGAAGTCGGTGAACAGGGCGTCGATAAACTCTGCCGTGCCAGGCCGGTCGGCGTGGCGGGCCAGAGCCACCCGCTGGGCGGGAGTGAGATCATTTGGCACGGTCGGACCCTCCTTTCCCGTGGAGCTTCAGCAGCCGGATCAGGGTGTCCCGCATCTGGGCCCGGGGCACGATGGCGTCCAGGAAGCCGTGCTCCAGCAGATACTCGGCGCTCTGGAAGCCCTCCGGCAGCTTTTCCCCAATCGTCTGCTCAATGACCCGGGGACCGGCGAAGCCGATGAGGGCGCCGGGCTCTGCCAGCATGATGTCTCCCAGGCTGGCGAAGCTGGCGGTGACGCCGCCGGTGGTGGGATGGGTGAGCACTGAGATGTACAGCCCGCCCTTTTGGGAGAACCGCTCCAGGGCGGCGGAGGTCTTGGCCATCTGCATCAGGGACAGAATGCCTTCCTGCATCCGGGCGCCGCCGCTGGCGGAGAAGAGGATGAGGGGCAGCTTGTTCTTTTCGGCGTGCTCCACCAACCGGGTGACCTTCTCACCCAGGGCGGCGCTCATGCTGCCCATGAAGAATCGGCTGTCCAGTGCGCCCACCGCCACCTTCTGGCCATTGATCCGGCCGGTGGCGGTGACTACGCCCTCCGCCATGCCGGTGCGCCGCCGGGCGGCGTCCAGCTTGGCGGCGTAGCCGGGGAAGGACAGGGGGTCGTTGGAGGTCAGACTGTCGTCCAGCTCCCGAAAGGTGCCCTTGTCCAGTACCAGGCTCAGCCGGTAATAGGCCCCGATGGGGTAATGGTGGCCGCACAGGGGGCAGACGTACCGCCCGGCCACCAGATCCCGGCGGCGTACCACGCCGCCGCAGGCGGGACAGGTCTCCTCAGTGTGGGCGGGGGCGGGAGAGGTGCCCCGGAGGGCTTTCAGAGCCAGCAGCTTCTGCCGCCGCTGGGCAAAGACGTTGCTCATTTCGCTTCAGTCTCCTCTCCGCCCCGGCTCCAGGCCAGCAGGGTGTCCATGTTGGCCTCCAGGAAGCCGGTGGTGTAGTTGCCCCGGACGAAGTCGGGGTGGTGCAGGATTTGATGGAGCAGATCCACATTGTTGGGCGGACCCTGGATGATCAGCTCCTCCAGCGCCCGGCGCATCCGGCGGATGGCCTCCAGCCGGGTGGGGGCGTACACGATGAGCTTTGCCATCAGAGAATCGTAGAAGGGAGGCAGGGTGTAGCCGGTGTACAGCCCGGTATCCACCCGCACGCCGCAGCCGCCGGGCAGATGGACAAAGTCGATCTTTCCCGGCCGGGGCTGGAAGCCGTGGGCCGGATCTTCGGCATTGATGCGGCACTCGATGGCGTGACCTCGCAGCTGCACTTCATCCTGGGTGAGGGAGAGGGGCAGCCCGGCGGCGATGCGGATCTGCTCCCGCACCAGGTCCACTCCGGTGACCAGCTCGGTGACCGGGTGCTCCACCTGGATGCGGGTGTTCATCTCAATGAAGTAGAAGTTGCCCTCCTGATCCAGCACGAACTCGATGGTGCCGGCGTTCTCATAGTGGGCGGCCTTGGCGGCGGCCACGGCGGCGGCGCCCATCTTCTCCCGCAGTTCGGGAGTGAGGGCCTTGGAGGGGGATTCCTCCAGCAGCTTCTGGTTGCGCCGCTGGATGGAGCAGTCCCGGTCACCCAGCTGGATCACGTGGCCTTCCTTGTCGGCCATGATCTGGAACTCGATGTGCCGGGGATTGAGGATCAGCTTTTCCAGATACATCTCTCCGCTGCCGAAGCAGGCCACCGACTCGCTGCGGGCCTCTTCAAACAGGGGGATGAGCTGGTCGGGCTCAAACACCCGGCGCATGCCCCGGCCGCCGCCGCCGGCGGAGGCCTTGATGAGCACGGGGTAGCCGATGGAATCGGCCAGGGCCTTGGCCTGCTCTGCGGTTTCCACAGCTCCGTCGGAGCCGGGTACCACCGGCACGCCGGCCTCCATCATCAGCTTGCGGGCAGCGGCCTTGTTGCCCATGGCCCGGATCACGTCTCCGGAGGGGCCAATGAAGGCGATGCCCGCCTGGGCGCAGGCGTCGGCGAACTGGTCGTTCTCAGACAGGAAGCCGTAGCCCGGGTGGATGGCGTCGCAGCCGGTGGCCTGGGCCACAGTGAGGATGGCGTCCACATTCAGGTAGCTGTCGGCGGACCGGGCGGGGCCGATGCAGTAGGCCCGCTCCGCTAGCTGGACGTGGAGAGCCTCCGCGTCGGCCTGGGAGTAGACCACCACAGGCTCGATGTCCAGCTCCCGGCAGGCACGAAATACCCGGACGGCGATCTCGCCCCGATTGGCGATCAAAATACGCTTGAACATGGGCTCACCCTTCCCGGTAGCGGATGAGGGGATCCCCGAAGGACACCAGAGCCCCATCCTCCTGGAGCACGGCCTCGATGACGCAGTCGCAGGGAGCCTGGACCTCGTTCATCATCTTCATGGCCTCCATCAGGCACACGGTCTGGCCCTTCTTCACCTTGTCGCCCACCTTGACAAAGGGCTCAGCGTCGGGGGCGGAGGCGGCATAGAAGGTGCCCACCAGGGGGGCGGTGATGCAGGGACCCTCCGGCTGAGCGGGAGCCGCCGCGGGGGCGGCGGCAGGGGCGGCAGCGGACAGAACAGGGGCGGAGGCGGCAGGAGCAGCAGCTCCCTTGCCCAGCTCCAGAGTCACGTCCTTGGTAGTCAGCTTAAAAGAGGTGATGCCGCTCTGGTCGAAGCGGGTCATCAGCTCAAAGATCTCTTGGTTGGTCATAGCGGCTCCTTTCGGCACAAAGGCGCCGGTATTACCGGCGCCTCAGGCAATTGCGGGGAAGGCTGCGCTTAGGCAGCGTGCTCCTCGATGTACTTCATCAGATCGCCCACGGTCTTCATGTTGGGCAGGTCCTCGTCGGCGATGGTCACGCCGAAAGCCTCCTCCAGAGCCATGGACAGCTCCACGGCGGCCAGGGAGTCGGCCTCCAGATCCTCAGCCAGCTTGGCCTCGGGAGTCACCTTGTCGGCGTCGCAGCTCAGAGTCTCCACGATGATGTCCTTAATCTTCTCGAAATCCATGATAAATGCTCCTCACAAATCAATTCAAAATTTTTAGTTAAATCATTTTACTTAAAAATTTTTAAATAAAATAATTTAAGCATATTTTATCAGGCGGCGGCCATTTGTCAATAGGTATTTTTGCCGAAAAAAGGGAAAAGTGCTGGAAGCGCTTGGGGCGCAAGGGGTTGAGCGCAAAAAAATCCCCTGCGGACCAGGCCGCAGGGGAGAGAATGGGGGTAAGTAGCCGCCCCCTCAAGGGGGCGGTGCGGGAATCAGCCGCGGCAGCAGCCGCAGGAACCACAGGTATCGGAATCCTCCTCCTGCATATCCATCAGGAAAGCGGGGACGGAGACGTAAACCGGCCAGCGGGTGTTGCTGCCGCCATTGGCCAGCCAGGAGAGATCGGGGAAGGAAGGCAGGGTGACAGCCCCGCCGCTCCCGTTCCCGTTGTTGGAGCAGCAGCCGCAGCGGCAGCAGCGATTCTGACGATTACAACAACACATAGTAAAGTACCCCCATTCAAAGTGGCGGCGGGTGTTTGCCCTCCGCAAGACAGTATACGCCACCGCCGGGAAAGGGGTGCAAAAAAAGAGCGCCGGTCCCAAAAGGGGACCGGCGCAGTGTGTCGAGACAGATTAGGCAGCCACCACGTTGACAGCGCGCAGCTTGTCGGCGTTCTTGGGATCGGGCTCCACATCATAAGTGACCTTCTGGCCCTCCTGGAGGGTCTTGAAGCCGTCGCACACGATGGCGGAGAAGTGCACGAACACGTCGTCGCCGCCCTCGTCGTTGGAGATGAAGCCGAAGCCCTTGGTCTCGTTGAACCACTTAACAGTACCGTGATACATGATGGTACCTCCTGAGAAAAAATTTGGAGCTAAATGACAAAGAAAAACTCACATATTTGCGTATCGTCTGAAGAGGCGACGATGACTACAAACATGTGAGTTCAGGCCGTGCATTTAGACTACCCTGATACTATACCACCGAACCAGGCGTCCGTCAAGAAAAATCACAGCTGTTCCTTCTCCTGGTTGTCGGCGATGAGACGGCGGATGGCATCCTCCGGATAGGACAGCAAACGCCCGAAATCCCAGGCGATCTGGGTGCGGTTGCCGCCGAAATAGACCTTCTCCCGCACCAGTGATTCCTTCCAGCGCTTCAGGCGGAGATACTGGTCCAAAATGTGGTCGGCCTGGTAAAGCAGCATATTGTGTTTGCCCAGGTTCATGGAGATGGGGAACAGGTCGGTGAGCAGAGGCTCGTCCTCTATGTAGAGCTTGGTTCCGTAGCGGGCGCAGCTCTCCCGGGCGAAGGGGATCAGGGCGTCCCGCTCCTGAGCGCTGTCCATGGGCCGGCTGAGGGCCAGGGTCTTCAATCCGGCGTGCACCATCTCGTTAAAGCAGTCGATCACACCGCACTGGTAAGAAAAAGCATCAAGATTCTGCATGGTTCAGGGCCTCCTGTCTTCTGGGGCCTATTCTACTCTCTTTTTCCCGCTCCTGCAAGAGAGAAGGAAAGGGAAAGACAGGAGGCTTTGTCGAACCAGCATCAATCATTCCGCCCAGCCGCGGCAGCGCTCCACCGCCCGGTGCCACTGGCGGAGCAGCTCCGCCCGGCGGGCGTCCTCCATGGCGGGCTGGAAGGGAATATCCGGCTGGCGCAGGGAGCGCAGCTCGCCGCTGTCCCGCCACACGCCCACGGCCAGACCAGCCAGGCAGGCGGCGCCCAGAGCGGTGGTCTCCCGGATGGCGGGACGGAGGACCTGGCGGTCCAGAATGTCCGCCTGGAACTGCATCAAAAAGCCGTCCCGGCTGGCGCCTCCGTCAGCCCGGAGAGCGCGGAGGGGCAGGCCGGTGTCCGCCTCCATGGCGTGGACCAGGTCGGCCACCTGATAGGCGATGGACTCCTGAGCCGCCCTTGTGATATGCTCCCGGCGGGTGCCCCGGGTGAGGCCAACCAGCACGCCCCGGGCATACATGTCCCAGTAGGGAGCACCCAGGCCGGTGAAGGCGGGCACCAGATACACGCCGCCGTTGTCGGATACCTTCTGGGCGTAATATTCCGCGTCCCGGCTCTCGGTGAAGAACCGCAGCTCGTCCCGCAGCCACTGGATCACCGCGCCGCCCACAAATACAGATCCCTCCAGAGCGTACTGCACCTTGCTGCCCAGCCCCACCGCGATGGTGGTCAGCAGGCCGTTGGAGCTGAAGCAGGGCTTTTCCCCGGTGTTCATCAGCAGGAAGCAGCCGGTGCCGTAGGTGTTCTTGGCGTCTCCGGGATCAAAGCAGGTCTGGCCGAACAGCGCCGCCTGCTGGTCCCCGGCGATGCCTGCGATGGGGATCTGCGCCCCCTGAATGTCGGTGTAGCCGTAGATCTCGCTGGAGGAGCACACTTTGGGCAGCATGGCCCGGGGAATGTCCAGGGCTTCCAGCAGGGTGTCGTCCCAGTCCAGCTTCGTGATGTCGTAGAGCATGGTGCGGGAGGCGTTGGTCACGTCGGTGGCGTGGACCGCCCCGCCGGTGAGCTTCCACAGCAGCCAGCTGTCTACCGTGCCGAAGAGGATCTCACCCCGGCGGGCCTTCTCCCTGGCTCCCTCCACGTGATCCAGGATCCAGGCGATCTTGGTGGCGGAGAAATAGGCGTCGGGAATGAGGCCGGTGGCCTTGCGGATGTGGTCCTCCAGCCCGTCGGCACGGAGCTTGTCCACCATGTCCGCCGTCCGGCGGCACTGCCACACGATGGCGTTGTAGATGGGCCGGCCGGTCTCTTTGTCCCACAGAATGGTGGTCTCCCGCTGGTTGGTGATGCCGATGGCGGCAATGTCCCCGGCGGCCACGCCGGACTGGGCGATGACCTCCATCATCACCCCGTACTGGGAGGACCAGATCTCCATGGGGTCGTGCTCTACCCATCCCTCTTTGGGATAGAGCTGGGTAAATTCCTTTTGAGAAATAGAAATAATATTCTGTTCCCGATCAAAGAGAATGGCCCGGGAGCTGGTGGTGCCCTGATCCAGAGCCAGGAGATAGCTGCCCATTGCCTGACCTCCTTTGTGTGATTTCTTTCAGTGTACCACGGATGGAGCGGAAGCAAAAGAGGGTCAGAGCTGTTTCAGGGTAAATTTCCCCCGGTCCGCCTCCAGTACGCCCTCCTCCCGCAGCTGACCGATGGCCCTGGACAGGGCGCTGCGGTCCACGCACAGGTAGTCCGCAAGGGCCTGCCGGTCGAAGGGGACCGTGACGGTGTTTTTCCCGGCCTTCAGGCACAGGTCCTCCAGATAGGCCAGCAGCCGCTCCCGGATGGTGCGGCCGGACAGAACTTCCACCTTGCCCGCCAGGGCCAGGTTCTTGTGGGCCAGCACAGACAGAAGGTTGGCGATCAGCCTGCCGTGGAAGGCGCAGGCGGCGGAGCAGGGGGCGGACAATCTGCCGCTGTCCAGCAGCAGCACCGCCCCGTCTGTCCCGGCGGTAGCAGTGACGGGCAGAGCCTCCGCCCGGGCGCAGGCAAAGGATTCGGCGAACAGCTGGCCCGGCCGGATCTCCCCCATGACGATCCGCTGCCCGTCCGCCTTCAGGCGGCTGACCTGCACCCGCCCGGCCAGCACGATGCCCAGATGGGTGGCGGGCTCCCCGGCGGCCAGAACGGTGTCCCCCTTTTTCATCCGTCGGGGCCGTCCCCCCATGCAGTCCAGCAGGGCGGAAAGCTCCTCCGCCTCTATGCCGCGGAACAGGGGAGAGCGGCGTATGATTTCCAGATATTCTGTCATGAACAGCCCTCCGTATGTTGTAATTGCAACAAGTGAGGTCAGTTTAACACAGAGGGCGAGGACTTGCAATGGCAGATCATACCTGCTACAATGGGGGTCATACTGAAGAAACGGCGGTGAGGACATGTCAGGCTATCTGTCTGTAGGAATTTTGCTGGCGGTTCTGGGGGCCTTTTTCGTCCTGATGCCCTATGAGAAGCTGCATGAGGTGTTTCGGGGGATGCGCTCTCCCGTGACCACAAAGGTTGGCGGCGCGGTACTGCTCATTGGCGGAATCGCCATGATCGCAAAGGGAATTACATTGCTGTGATAGAAAGAACAGGCGGGGGGGGGGGGGGGGGGGGGGGGGGGGGGGGGGGGGGGGGGGGGGGGGG